>JAJYMZ010000171.1 GCA_021786615.1 Acidobacteriota bacterium | reverse complement strand
CCTGCCAGTGATCCGCGAATTCCAGCGTGTTGTTCGCGGGCACGGATTTCGGCGTCTACCGCTCCATGGACGGCGGAGCCAGTTGGTCCCGGTTTGGCACGGGACTGCCCTTCGTGGCGGTGCGGGATCTCTATGTAGCGCCGGATGGGACCTTCGTCCGCGCGGCCACTTTCGGCCGCGGTGTGTGGGAAATCGGGCTTCGCAGCGGCGCCGTGGAAGTCGGCGTGGGACCCGCCCAGGCGACCCTGCCCAGCGGCGGCTCGCGCACCTTTACCGCCGCTGTGCTGGGCGCGAGCGACAGCAGCGTCACCTGGGACGCGACCGGCGGGAGCCTGTCGCCCCAGGGCAGCCGGATGCTCCGCTACACAGCGCCGGAAACGGCGGGCAGCTACACCCTCAGGGCCATCAGCACCGCCGACCCCACGCGCTCTGCATCGGCGGCGGTCCTCGTGAAGAGCCGGGATCTTAATGGCGATGGGAGCGTAGACGTGCTGGACATGGCGCTGGCGGCAGCGGCCTACTCGGGCAGCGGCACGCCCGCGGCGGACACCCGGCCTGATTTCGATGGCGATGGCGATGTGGACGACGAGGACCTCGCGGCGCTGCTCTTGGGATACTGACCTAGACGAGGGGGACCGCCCGCTCGCTTCGCTCGCTCTGCTCCCACCGGACAGCTGCTCGCGCAGCTTCCCGCTCGCAAGCTCGCGGAGGTAGGAACCCTCCCCTCGTGCTCCCCACGCAGTGACGGGCCAAGCCCGATCACTGCGTCCGGCCTCTACGAAATTCAAGCGTGACCATTCCGGTGCGCCGTGAGATACTGGAAGGTCACGTGTACCCGCACCCATAGAGCTATGCGCGAGGATTCATGCCGCTTTCCCAGTACAAGTTGCTATCCAATTGCACCGATGAGCAGCTGCGCAGGATCTGCGATCATCGCAAACTGCCCATCCCCAGGGGCTGGGAGGAAGAGCCCGAAGGCCGCGTGCGGTTGTTGAAGACCATGGTCTTCCACCTTGAGGACTACGCTCAGATCTCCAACACCTTGGCCAATCTGGAAAGCAAGGACCTGCTCCTGCTCAAGCACTTGGTGGAATCCGGCCCGGCGCCCATGCCGGGGCAGGAAACCCATCTGGCGGACCTGGGGCTCATCTTGCCCAGCGGGAAGGGCTGGGTGGTGGCGGAGAGCGTGGCGGACGCGCTGGCGGATTTCGACGACTCATCCCTCAGTTTCCAGGGGGAGCCCGACGCGCTGCTGCAGCCCGTTCCGCTCTACGGGTTCTCCATGGCCCTCACCTCCGTGCTGCTGCGCTGCGTGGTGGGCATCCGCGTGCTCAAGGGTGGCCTGCCGGCGAAAAAAGATCTCACCCAGCTGCTTTCCCGCAATGTCTTCCTCCAGGAAGAGCGGGACGCCACGCTCCTGTTCACCCTGTTGCATCGGCTGGGCTTCCTTTGGAGCCGGGAAGGCCGGGTGGACACCCTGGTGCCCGCGGTGCTGATCCATCCCCCCCGCTGGGTGGCGGAGCGGGCCTTTGCCAGCCTCCTGGAGCACGATCTCACGCTGTGGGACATGCCCCCGGCCGAAGACCGCCGATTCTTCATGGAGCACTTGCTGGAACGCCGTGGCCAGGTGCTCGCCATCCAGCCTTTTCTTGCTTTTTTAAGCACGCTGCATTCTTTGGACGAAAGCCGTACCCGCTCGTCTTTTCTGCCCTTTTTAGGGCGCATGGGGCTCGTCGCCATGGACCGGACCCGCGAGCATTTGAGCCTCACTGCCCACGGCGAGGCCCTGGCACAGGAATACTTGCTTCGGGATCTGCGCGGCACCGACGCCCATTGGGCGCCGCTGATGACCGAGCCGGCTCTGGTATTGCAGCCAACATTGGAAGGGCTCACGCCCATGTTCCAGAATCCCCATCGCCTGCTCAAGCTGGCGCAAGTGGCGGAGGTCGAAGGCCTGGATACCATGGCCACCTTCCGCATCGGCCCCGATACCCTGGTGCGCGCTTTGGATTTCGGGCTGAGCCTGGAGGACATCAAGCTCCGCCTTGGCAATCGGCCAGGGGATTCCAGCGCCATCATGCCCTCCACGCTGCTGCAGCTGCTGGAGGATCTCGGCCAGCGCGTGGGGGAGGTGGAAGTGCAGCAGGGCAAACGCCTGGTGCGGGCGCGAACCGCCCACCTGGCGGATGAACTGCTTCTCAGGCCCGAACTGCTCCCCCTCAATCTCAACCCCATTTCCGACACCGTGCTGGAAGTGCGGGGCCACGGCAACGCCTTCGCGCTGCTGAAGGCGGCGGGCTATCTGCCCAAGCCCGGCCGTTTCCTGCCGGTGAGCCTGGACGAGGACGAGGATCTGTATCTCTGGTCCATGGCCTGCCTCTCCTTTGTGGATGAGAAGGGCGTGAACCACCATCTGGAACCCGTGCGGCAAATGGTGCGCGCCGCGCTGCAACGGCTCCATGACGAGGACCCGAACCTGTACCAGGAAGTGCAGAAGCGCGTCCCCATGCTGCACCTGGGGGGCGGGAACCAGGCCGTGGAAGAGATGCGGCTCATCCTGGATTACGCCGCTGGCCGCAACCTCATGGTGGAACTCACCTACCTGCCCGCCGCCGCTCACCGCACGCAATTGCGGCGCGTCACGCCGCGGGTCATCGAGGGCGACCACCTGCAGGCCTTCTGCCACTTGCATCAGGAAGAAATGGCCTTCCGCCTGACCCGCATCCAGGGCGCGCGGCTGCTCAACGAACGGGGCTGGAATCCAGGGCAGGCCCAGGCAGGGTGATGAAATTGGCTGTGGGCAGTAGGCTCTTGGCTGCAGGCGGTCGTATCTGTTGCTTTGCCTACCGCCTACCGCCCACTGCCTATTTGCTTACTGTGCCTTGACCCGCTCCTGGTTGGCGGCTGGGAGCACCAGGGGCTGTTTGACCTCGATCACCGGGTAGTCGGATCGCGCGGAATTGCTCGGCGTGAAGGTCGTTGTTCCCGTGGCTTTGCGATCTCCCAGGGGACGCATGGAAGCAAGGGCCGCTGCGGACGCAGGCATCACGGGGCTGGTTCCTTTTCGGGAAGTAGCGCGGCCATCACGATCCCGGCTCACCTGGGCCAGGGAGGATTCATTGGCCCGCTGGGCCTTGTCTTTCTCGGCTGCGGCAACGACCGCCGCGGCGGCGGCGCGGTCCGCGCGATGCTTCTGCTGGACGCCCCAGGCCCCCAGGCCAGAGATGACCAGGGCCATGGGAAGGCCGGCAGCCAGCAGCATCCGCATGGGGCGGTTGCGGGCGGTGTTGCGGCGGCGCAGGGCCTCCGCCCGCAGGCTATCGGCGAGTTTCACCATCTCTGGGGTGGGCTGGGCATCAAAGAAATTCGATTCGAAGCTGCTGATGGGCAAGCCCACGAGCCCCCGCAACTCGGCGCGCAGCTCGCGGTCTTCGGCGGATTCTTCATGGTGGGCGGGATCAAGCCAGGGCATGGATGCCTCCGGGGTTCAATTGGTCTTTGAGCTGGGCCTTGGCTCGATGGATGCGGGTCTTCACCGTGGCCTCTGGGATGCTGAGGATGTCGGAGATCTCGCGAATGGAAAGGCCTTCCACCACGAAGAGCCACAGGGCTTCGCGGAAAGTGGGGGAGAGGGTGCGCATGCGCTCCCGGATTTCGCGGTTGAGCAACTGGCCCTCCGCATCGGCCGCGCGGCCGGGCTCCATGACCACCTCAAGGCTGAGGTTCTGGTTCTTCATGGGGCGGCGCTCGGTGAGCGCCAGGGTCCGCACGGTGCCGTAGAGGAAGGCTGTGGGGTGTTCCACGGCCACCTGCCGCTGCATCAGGATGACAAAGGCTTCCTGGGCGATGTCCTCGGGATAGACCGCGCCGAAGCGACGGCCATAGTTCACCAGCCGCGGATAGAGCTCGGCGAATGCGCTGTAATAATCCGCGGAGGTGCCGAAGGGGGAATTTTCGGCCAAGTGGCCTTGGGGCTTAAGTTGCTCGATGGGCTGGTCGGGGCTTTGCATGCGTCGCTCCGAGGGTTAAATGTCCAAGCGGGAAGGAAGGTTCCCGAAGGGGCTTCCTGGATAGTCTAGAAGCATGGACCCCATTCCGCAGCCGAATCCCTTGAAACCCTGGGCCGACACCCTCCGGGAGCTGGGTGTCATGGGTCTGGTTCGTGAGCCGATGGTGGAGGCCCCAGGGATCCAAGCTGCGATTCTTCCGAGAACCCCCAGGGTACCTTCTCCCCCATTGGCGGCCAGGCCCGCAGCATCGCCCCGCATGATGGCGGCACCCAGCTATATCCCCCCCACGGATGGCATTGGGAATCCCCCTTCAGAGGTCTGGGCTTCCGCGCCCAGCCTGGAGGCGCTGGCGGCCTGCATCCAGGGCTGCCTGGCCTGCCCCTTGGGGCCAGGGCGCTTCCGCTTAGTCTTTGGCGAAGGGGATCCCAAGGCCCGGCTCATGTTCATCGGGGAAGGCCCGGGGAAGGAAGAGGACCAGCAGGGCCGGCCCTTCGTGGGCAAAGCGGGTGAACTATTGGACAAGATGATTGGGGGCATCGGGTTCAAGCGGGATCAGGTCTACATCGCCAACGTGGTGAAGTGCCGGCCTCCGGACAATCGCACACCTACGCCGCAGGAATCCCAGACCTGCCTGGGCTACCTGAAACGGCAGATCGAACTCATTGATCCGGGGGTCATCGTGACCCTGGGCGCCACGCCCTTGAGGGAGCTGCTGGGGATCCAGACTGGCATCACAAAGGCGCGCGGATCCTGGCAACGGCTGGAACTGCACCGGCCCATCCCGGTGATGCCGACCTTCCACCCCGCCTATGTCCTGCGCCAGTACACCCAGGAAGTCCGGGGCGCCGTATGGGCGGATTTGAAGGCCGCGCGAGCCTGGCTAGAAGAGCATCCCTGAATCCCGGCCGGATATACCTTAATTCCTGGGCTCGAAATCTTGGGCTGTCTTGGCGGGATTTTCGATTTACGATTTGCGATTTACGATTGACAGCTGTCGGGCGTTGGCGTCTCCAATCGGCAATCGAAGATCGGCAATCGCCAAATGAAATGCCGACGCTGCTTCTGGTTACGCCAGGTTAGGCTTGATAGAAAGGATTCTCCCCATGCGCCTGTTCAGCTTCATGATGGTGGTGCTCATCGGTGCCGTGCTGGTGCTGCTGGCCAATCTGTACGTCAGTAATTTCGCGCTTTTCAATCGCGAGATGGTGCTCTACGGCGACACGAACATCCGCGTGTGGGCCTTCACGCTGGTCGTCCTGGCCGTGGGCTTTCTCATCAACCTGATCTACAACGGCTACGCCGCGCTGCGGGACATGGTGAAGGGCCTGAACGCTTCCGCGGCCACCCGCATGGGCCGCCGTCTCTCCAGCCGCCTCTCGGAAGTGCGGGCCCTCATCGCCCATGGCCTGATCTCCAAGGCCAAGGTGACGCTGGAAGAAGTGTCCAGCGACCACCCCGATCACGAAGCCACGACGATGCTCTATGGCGATGTGCTCCTGAAGGCTGGGGAAGCCGAAGCCGCCGCCAAACATTTCCAGAAGTTCTGCCTGAAGCACCCGGATCACATGGAAGCCCGCTACCAGCTGGCGGAGGCCCTATTGGCATCACGCAATTCCGATGGCGCCGCTGGCGTGTTGAAGAAAATCGTGTCCGATGCCCCCAAGCAGGCCTTGCGGGGCCTGCGCCGCTTGCGGGCCCTTCATACCGAGGCTCAGCGCTGGGAAGAGGCGCTGGAGGCGCACAAAAAACTAATTTCCCGTTTTTCCAGCGAACTCACCGCAGGGGAAAAGGCTCAAGGAATGGCGCTGGCTTTCCAGGCTGGCCTTCTGAAAGTGGACGCGGACCAGTACAAGGAGGCCTCGCAGCTGTTCCAGCAAGTGGTCAAGGACGACCCCAACTTCATCCCCGCCTACCTCTCCCTGGGACGCTGCCGCATCCTTCAGGATCAGGAGGACCAGGGGCTGGAAATCTGGGTGGAGGGTTTCCGCACCACTGGAGAAGGAGCCTTCCTGCAGGAGATCGAGGACTATTTCATCCAGAGCGGCCGGCCCGAGGAAGGCTTGGCGGTGCTGCGCCGCATCGCCGCCACCAGCGAGCACGCGGTGCTGGCGAAATTCTTCCTGGGCAAGATGCTCTACCGCCTGGAGATCCTGGATGAGGCGCTGGAGCAATTCCTGGAAGTGCGCAGCCAGGTGGTCTACTCGCCCATCCTGTACTTCTACATGGCGAAGATCCACAGCCGGCGAGGGCGCCTGGATGCGGCGCTGAATGAATACCGCCAGCTGCTCCGCAACCTGGGAGTGCTGAAACTGCGTTTCGAATGTGGTGTCTGCTCCCACCGCACCACCGACTACGCGGACCGCTGCGAGCACTGCGGCGCCTGGAACAGCAGCCACTTCCTGTTCAAGGAAAACGAAATCCCGGAAGCTCCCCTGCGCGGTGAAAGCGGGCAGTGGATCACGATGGGGTGAATCTGGGCTGTGGGCTGTGGGCGGTAGGCTGTTGGTCTTACTCCGCAGCCGGCCAGCGGACGGTGTAGATCATGCGCTCCATGGCGCGGGAATAGGGCGTCCAGTGGTTCTCGCCCGCCTCCCCGATGCCGCGGAACATGGCTTCCAGCTTCCCGTCGAGGTCATCAAGGTAGTGGACCAGCAAGGCCTCCGGCGTCTTGGGCAGCACCGGGCTGCCGAACTCCAGTTTCCCGTGATGGCTCAGCACGATGTGCAGCAGCTGCACCCGCAGTTCTTCCGGGAAGCCTTGGATCTTCGCGGCCTCGCGGTTGATCCATTCGCATTCCATGGAGATGTGGCCGATGAGATTGCCCTCGTCGGTGTAGCCGAAACTGCGCTGGTAGCTTAGCTCCGCGGTCTTGCCCACGTCATGCAGGAAGACGCCCGCCAGCACGAGGTCCCGGTTCATCTTCTCGTAGTGGCCGCAGGCACGCTCCGCCATGGAAAGGATGGACAGCGTGTGTTCCAGCAAGCCGCCCAGATAAACGTGGTGCATGCCTTTCGCCGCGGGGGCCCTGGAAAAAGCTTCGCGCAATTGGGCATTATCCACGAAGATCGCGGTGAGCAGTTGCCGGATCCAGGGATCTTTCACCGAGGCGATGATGCCGTCCATCTCTGCCAGCATTTCCGGCACGGGCCGCTGGCTCACGGGGAAGAATTTCGAGAAATCCCCCACTTCGGAATCCGGGGCGAAGCGGACCTTGTCGAGTTTCATCTGGGTGCGGCCGTTGTAGCTCGAAACGGAACCCTTCACCTTGAGGAAGGCATCCGCCTTGATGCTGTCCATGTCGCCTTCGATGGCCCGGACATCCCACAGAAAACCTTTCAGATCACCGGAGGCGTCCGACAGCTTCAGTTCCAAGTATTCAGATCCCTTCGTACTGATCTTGAAGGCAGCTTCCTGGGCCAGGAGGAATCCAGTGAAGGCATCCCCTTCTTTCAATGTGCGGAGCAGCGGCTGGTCAGGAATGGAGGTGGTCAAGGGGTTTCTCCCGGAAGATGACTATCAATTCAGGATTTGGAACCATCCTCCCGGCTGAATCCCAATCGTAAATCGAAAATTGTAAATCGAAAAATTTCCCTAGTGGTTCGTCGGCGACTTTGGATGGCCCTGGCTAGGGTCCTCGCCGCCACCCTCATCCCAGGTGAAGCGCTTGTCCTCAAGCACTTCCACGAAGCTCCATTGATCACGTTTACCGGCGCCGTTCTCAGGCAGGCCCAGCACGCGCACTTTCAGCAGGCGGTTGTAAAGCGGGAACTGCAGTTCGTCGCCAGCCTTCACTTCCCAGGCGGCCTTCTTGGGTGCGCCGTTGACGCGCACCATGCCCTCGTCGCAAAGCTCCCGGGCCAGCTCCCGGCGCTTCACCAGATGGGTCTTCTTGAGAAAAGCATCGAGGCGCACGGCACCATCCTACGCCTGAAATCAAAGGGCGGGATCACCCCTTGATGATTTCGTCCTTGGGCACCATGAAACGCACGTTGCCGCGAGTCCGCAGATTCGCCAGGTATTGCTGGATGGCATTCTGTGCCTTGGGCTCCTGGAGTTTTTCCAGGATCTGGGGCTTCACTTCTGAGAAGGGCCTCGCTTCTTCGTTTTCTGACTGGATGAGTTGCACCAGCATGATGTCCTTGTCTGTTTCGATGGGGGCCGAGACCCCGCCAGCCTTGAGGGCCAGCGCCGCCTGCTCGATGCTGGGCCGCAGCAGGCCTTTCTCCATCCAGCCCAGGTCTCCGCCCGTATCCTTGCTGGCGCTGCTGCTGTACTGCTTCACAAGCTCCTCGAAGGGCTTGCCGCCCTTGAGCTCATCCTGGACTTTGGCGAGGGTGGCCTTGGCCGCTTCGCCCTCCTGGGGTGTGGCGCCCTTGGCCAGCACCAGTTCGCGGATGCGGAACCGGGTGGCTTTCTTGTACTCGTCCTTGTGGTCTTCGTAGTAAGCCCGCAGTTCCTGGTCCTCGATGGCGATCTTGTTGTAGACCTCGGAACGGAGAACTTCTTGCTGGAGGATCTGCTGCTTGGCGCGCTTGAGGTATTCCGGCAGCCCGATGCCCATGGAACCGCGCAGGGCTTTTTCGAAATCCGCGTCCGTGGCGAAATTGTTCTGCTTCTTGATGTCTTCCACGTAGGCGTGCAGGTAGTCGTCGCTGATGCGCTGTGCGAGGCCAAGATCCTTGGCCTTGTCTTCCACCAGGAAACTGTCAATGAGGCCCTGCAGCGTCTTCTCGCGGCCCGCTTTCAGCTTCTCGTCCAGTTCCTTGCCCGAGAACTGGCGGTAGAGCGCCGCGTGCTCCTGCTCCACCGCTTGCTGGAATTGGTGGCGGGTGATGATGTGGCTGTTGACGATGACCAGGATCTCCTCCCGCATGTCCGCGGCGGCGCCTAAGGGCGTGGGCAGGACCCAGGCAAGCGCGAGGACGGGCGGGAGGAGGATCCGGTTGGTCAGCATGGGTCAGTCTAGGAATTCTTCTTGGCTGCGGGTGCGGCCTTCTTGGCTTTCGCACCGGCGGATTTGGGTTGCGCTGCGGTCTTGGGCGCAACTTTGGGCGTGGCATTGGCCGGGACGTCGGTTTTGGCGGCGCTGGTTTTGGGCTCGCCATAGAACTCGTAGGGGATCTCTTTCTTGATGCCGTCGAGGTAGTCCTTCCAGACCTGCTCCTGGCGCTCGGGGCCGATGATTTTCTGGATGTCGGCCTTCACGCTCTCCAGGGGCTTGAGGGTGCCCTTGGGAGTCTTGGCGGTCACTTCGATGATGTGGTAGCCGAACTGGGTCTTCACGGGCTCGCCCACAACGCCAATGGGCTGGCTCTTCACGGCATCGCCGAACTCCTTGACCATCTGCTCAGCTGGGAAGTTCTCGTAGAGCCCGCCATTGTTCTTGCTGCCGGGATCGTCCGAGTACTCCTTGGCCAGATCCGCCAGTTTCTTGCCTGCTTTGAGCTCCGCCTGGATCTTGGCGATCTTGGCCTTGGCCTCGGCGTCGGTGTTGCCCTCCTTGTCCTGGTCGTTGGCCTTGACCTTCACGAGGATGTGGCGGGCCGAATAGAGATCACCGGTGGTCTGGAACTTGTCCTTGTGGGCATCGTAATAGGCCTTGATATCGTCGTCGGACATGGCCAGCTTCTGCTTCAAGCCCTCAGCATCCCGAGCCATCAATTCCGAGGCGATGATCTGGTCCGTGGCGAAAGCCAGCTTTTTCTTGAAGGACTCTGAATTCTGGAGGTTTTCCTTCTTGCCCTTGGCCACCAGGAGGCGGAATTCCGCGAAACTCTTGATGTACTGCTCCCGGGCTTCGGGCTTGGATTCCATCTGCTGGCGCTGCTGTGGAGTGGCGGCCTGGAGGCCCAGCTCGATGTCGGATTCCCGGATGAGCTCATTGCCCACTTTGGCGATGATCTTGTCTTCGGCCTTGGGCGCGCTGGGGGCTGGAGCGGCCGCGACGGCGGGTTTGGGGCTCGGCTTGGCTTCGGTTTTGGGGGTCTGGGCCACGAGGCTCAGGCTGGCGAGGGTGAAGAGGGTGCTGCGCAGCATCAGGGGTGCTCCTAAGAAGATGAAGAAGGACCAAACGGATGGCCTTCGCAGTTGAGACATGGGGAGGGGTACGAAAGCCGTTAAAGTTTCAGGATGAAACCGGTCAACCACCTTCGGCCCAAACAGGAATCCTAACATGGCGGCTTCATGAAAGCCTCTGGAAATTCAGGCGAACAGGCCATCCCGGCCTACCAAAATGCCTCTCCCGGCGCAGAGGTTCCCGGACCCTGGCTGGACCGCCTCGCGCATCTGCTTCAGCACCGCCAGCAATCAGGCCGCCAGCGCTCCATCACTCCGGCTTCGGGAATTGATTTTTGTTCCAATGACTACTTGGGGCTGAGGCGGGATCCGCGGTTGGCCCAGGCCGCCTCCAGCGCCGCCAGCGCATACGGGTCCGGCAGCGGCGCGGCTCGGTTGCTCAGAGGCACCACGCCTCTGCACGAGGCCCTGGAGCGCGCGTTGGCCACCTGGAAAGCTTGTGAATCCTGCCTGCTGTTCAACACCGGCTACCAGGCCAATGCCACGATCCTCCCCGCCTTGGCGGGTCCGGGGGACGCGGTTTTTTCCGACGCCCTGAACCATGCCTCCCTGGTGGATGGCTGCCGCATGGCGAAGGCCAATGGGGCCCAGGTGATCGTCTATCCCCACCTGGACCTGCTGACACTGGATGCGCGGATGAAGTCCTGGCGCGCCTCCAGCAGCGGCCTGGCCCTGGTGGCCAGCGACGGCGTGTTCAGCATGGATGGCGATACCGCTGATCTTCCGGCGCTGCTGGAACTGTGCCGTGAACATGATGCCCTGCTGCTGGTGGATGAAGCCCATGCCACGGGGCTCTTGGGCGCGAGTGGCGGGGGGCTGGCGGAATTGCAAGGGGTGCTTGGCCAAGTGCCCCTTGTCATGGGAACCCTCGGCAAGGCTCTGGGCAGTTTCGGTGCCTTCGTTGGCGGCTCTTCTCTGATCACAGACCACCTGCTCAATACCGCCCGGGGATTTATTTTTTCCACGGCCCTTCCCCCCTCCTTGGTGGGCGCCACACTCAAAGCCGTGGAACTGGTCCAGGCCGAGCGCTGGCGCGCGGCCAAGGCCCTGAAATTCGCGGACCGCGCCCGGGGCGGCTTCGGGCTTCCTCACCAGGATTCGGCCATCGTTTCCCTGATTGTGGGTGATGAAGTCCGCGCCATGGCCCTCTCCTCCCGCATGCAGGGCCAGGGTTTCGATGTGCGCGCCATCCGCCCGCCCACGGTGCCCTCGGGCACCTCGCGCCTGCGGATCACCACCGGCGCCCACCTGGAAGAAGGCCAGGTGGATGCCATGATACAGGCTCTCCGGGAGCTGCTTTGATGGGCAACATGTTCAACGCTCTTCCTTCACCCATCTGGGTCCTGGGCACCGGCACCGATGTGGGGAAGACCTGGGTTTCGGCGCGCATGGCCGAGGCCTGGTTGAAGGAGGGTCCGGTGACCTACCGCAAACCGTTCCAATGTGGGGTGGCCGATGACGATGACCCTGCCTCGGACCTTTCGGCGCTGAGAAAAACAGGCGCGAGGGTGGAATCCTTCGCCTCATTCCTTGCGCCCCTTTCGCCGATGGCAGCCGCGAGAGCTGAAGGCCGCGAATTGGATCTGGCAGCCGCCTTCCAGTGGTGCAAGCGCCCTGGCGACGGGCGCCTGCTGCTGGAAGGCGTGGGCGGTGTGATGGTGCCGCTGTCCAAGGAAGTGCATTTCCTGGCCTGGGCCTCAGAATTGCGAATCCCTTGCGTGCTGGTGGCCCGGGGGGGCCTGGGCACGCTGAACCACACGCTGCTCAGCTGCGAGGCCCTGATGCTGCGGGGCTGGCGCATCGAGAGGGTGTTCCTGAATCCTGGCCTGGACCAAAGCTTCGAGGCCGCGCAAGAGAATGCAGAGATCCTGAGAAAGTTCCTGCCGCTCCGGGTGGAAATCCTGAACACCTAATCACTCGCTGAGAATCGAGAGAACCGACCCATGCCTTCACCGCTTCCTGAATCCTGGTCCGCCCGTCTGGCCCTGGACCGCGCCCACATCTGGCACCCCTTCACGCAGATGAAGGAGCATGAAACAGATCCGCCCATTCCGGTCATTTCGGGCGAGGGATGCGATCTGCTGCTGGCCAACGGGAACCGCGTGCTGGATGGCATCAGCAGCTGGTGGACCTGCCTCCATGGCCATGCACATCCGAAACTCATGGCGGCTCTGGAACGCCAGGGCGCCAAGCTGGATCATGTGATGTTCGCGGGGCTGACCCACGAGCCCGCCCTGGAACTGGTGGCGCGATTGCGCCCGAAATTGCCGCCCAATCTGACCCGCTGCTTCTTTTCGGACAACGGCTCCACGGCGGTGGAAGTGGCCCTGAAAATGGCCTTCCAGGCGCAGCTCCAAAAAGGCCAGGCACAGCGCACGCGCTTCGGCGCGCTGCACATGGGCTATCACGGCGACACCCTTGGCGCGGTGGGCGTCGGGGAGCTGGACAACTTCATGACGGGACTTTTCCGTCCCCTGCTTTTGCGGTGCGACCGCCTGGCCGTACCCGAAGACCCGCGCCGCGAAATGAACGCGAATCTGGAAGGTTGGGAAGCCATTCTGGAGTCCGCTCGGCTCGGCATCCGCTCCTTCTTTGAAAGCCACGGAAACGAGCTGGCGGCCTTCATCGCGGAGCCTTTGTTGCAAGCGGCCGGAGGCATGCGCATGTGGCCGCCGGAATTGCTGGTGGAACTGCGCCACCAATGCGATGCCCATGGTGTCTACCTGATCCTGGATGAAGTGATGACGGGTTTTGGCCGCACGGGCAGTTTCCTCGCGCACACCCAGGCAGGGATCCAGCCGGACCTGCTGTGCTTGTCCAAGGGCCTCACCGGGGGCGTGCTGCCGCTTTCCCTCACCTGGGCGACAGATGAAATCTATGGCTGTTTCTGGGCCGACTACGCCGATGGAAAAGCCTTCCTGCATGGGCACAGCTACACCGCGAATCCCATGGCCTGCGCCGTGGCCTGCGCCAGCCTGGCGCTCTTCGGTGAAGAACCTGTCATGGAGAAGGCGGCGGAGCTGGGCCAGGCCATGGCGTCCGCCTGGAGCCGCCTCGCGGAGCTGCCATCCATCCGCCGGCCGCGGATCCTCGGCACCGTGGCGGCCGCCCAGCTGGTGGATCCCTCCACGGGCGAGCGCCACGCCTTGGAATCGCGGTTTGGATGGCGACTCCATCGCAGGGCTCTCGAGGCTGGCCTTTTGATCCGCCCCATCGGCGATTGCCTATACTTCATGCCGCCTTTGGGGACGCCACCATCCCGGGCCGAGGAGGCCGTGGAGACTATCACTTACTTGTTGAAATAAGCCGTGCTTGCCATGGCACTGAAATGTTTCTATTCTCGGGACACCCTTCCTTAAACGGCATTCCCATTTGACTGGAGCCACCATGGGCACTCGACGCTTTCACCTTTTCACGCTCGCGGCGCTGACCACGCTGTCCTTGAGCCTCTCGGCCCAGAGCACCGGCGTCACCACGGCTGATCTCAGGGGTTCAGTGCGCACCGCCGCCGGTGCCCCCGTGGCCAAAGCCACGGTGAGGCTCACCCAGGATTCCACCAACCAGACGCGGGTGCTGGCCACTGACGCCTCTGGCAATTACGCGTTCCGCCTGCTGCCACCGGGTTCCTACACCCTTCTGGTGGAAGCCGCGGGTTATTCCAGCAAGCGCGTGAAGGATCTTGTCCTGCGACTGGGCAGCACCATGGACTTCAACGTGAACCTCTCTGGCGTGGAGGCCTCCGCCACCGTGGAAGTGGTGGGCGAGAACACCATCGTGGACCCCACCCGGACCCAGGCCTCCACGGTCATTGACAACAACCTCATCAACAACCTGCCCATCAACCGCCGTCGTTTCGAGGATTTCAGCCTCACCACGCCCGGCGTGTCCAAGGCCAACAGCCCCGATAATGAGGGCACCGCCGCGAACTCCGGCCTGACTTTCGCGGGCGTGAACCCCCGATCCAACAACGTGATGGTGGACGGCCTCGACAACAACGACGTGTCCACGGGCTCGGTCCGCTCCACGTTCAGCCAGGAAGCGGTGCAGGAGTTCCAGGTGGTGGCCAACGGCTTCTCGGCTGAGTACGGCCGCGCCGCCGGCGGCACCGTGAACGTGATCACCAAGAGCGGCGGCAATGAGTTCGGCGGCGGGCTCTTTTACTTCCGCAGAGAGGGCAGCTTGGATGCCAGGCGCCCCCTGAGCTCCGGGGACCAGAAATTCTCCCAAAGCCAGTTCGGCGCCACCGTCAGCGGGCCCATCGTGAAGGACAAGCTCTTCTATTTCGTGAGCGTCGAGCGCTACCAAAAGAACGACACCAACAACGTGACCATCGCGCCCAGTGTTGCCGCGTCCATCCTGCAAAACACGGGGTTCAAGGTTTCCCAGGGGCAAATTCCCTGGGTCGAGTACGTCACCACCGGGATCGCCAAACTGGATTGGAACCAGAGCGATGTGAGCCGCTGGAGCCTGCGAACCACCTGGGCCAAGGAGTACAACGAGAATCAGCAGCCGTGGGGAGGCCTCATTGACCGCAGCGCTGGCGGCGCCCGGCGCATCGAGGACAAATCGCTTTCCCTGTCGAACCTGTTCAACGCCTCTTCCAGATTCGTGAACGATTTCAGGATGCTCTACAGTCTCCGTGATCATGAACTGCTCAGCCTCGACGCCACTAATGGCCCCTACGTGGAGATTCTGGGCGCGGCCACCTTCGGGACCCAGCGTTTCCTGCCCCAGCCGCGATCGGAAAAGAGCTATCAGGTGGTGGATACCGCCTCTTTCTTCTTCGACAAGCACAGCTTGAAAATCGGTGTGGACCTGATGCGCACGAGCCTGGTGGGCACACTCCCCTTGAACTTCGCGGGCATCTACCGTTTCCAGGCGATTCCCGGGTTCGGGGATGGGCTCGCCGCCCTCAACGCAGCGAATCCTTACGGTGGCAAAGGACTGCCCGCGGCCTTCGTGCAGGGATTCGGGGCCGACTACCTGGACTACAGCGTGGATTACCAGAGCGCCTACATCCAGGACGACTGGCAGATCACGCCCAAATTCACACTGAAGCTTGGCGCGCGCTATGACCGCGAGAAGTTGCCGCCCTTCAGGGACACCGCCGATTACCAGTGGCTGAATGGCGGCGCGCTCGCCGCGGGTTCAGTCCCGGGCTATGGCCCCGTGATGCTTGGCACGGGCAGTATCGAAGCCGTCCCCGGCGCCACGGGCGGGACCGCCACGGGCAATGGCCCCTACGATTTCGCGGCGAACTTCAAGACCAGCTCCGACTGGAGCAGCAGCAAGGTCTCGCCACGGCTCGCCTTCACTTGGCAAGCCACGCCCGCCACCCGCATCTATGGCGGCTATGGCACCTTCGTGGGCCGCACCCAGCTGGGCCCCTACTCCGCGGTGTTCCTGAGCAATGGCACCGACTTGCAGATCGTGGGCCGCCGGGCTCCCAATGCGTTTGCTTCCTGGGCCAACGCCGATGGCGGCTCCAACCGCCGCTACAACAATTTCAATACCGCCGTGGGAAGTCCCGCCAAGGGCGGCAAGGTGATGCTCCTGCCCGGCGACTACAGCGCACCGGAAACCAATCAGGCCAACCTGGGCCTGGAGTACAGCCCCCGGCCCAATCTGAAGCTCTCCCTGGACGCGGTCTATTCCAAGGGCAAGAACTTCATGAATGTGCGTGACGTCAATGCTGCCATTCCCGTGCCGGCCGCCTATCGCACCAGCTCGCCCACCCAGCCGGATCTGCGCACGCCGGTATTATACGGACCGACGGGCATCCCCTACTCCGCCATCTACCGCTACGACTCCACCGGCGAGAGCAAGTACCTGGGCGGCACCCTAGGCTTCGCCTGGCAGCTGCGCGACACCATCTCCATCAACGCCAACTACACCTACAGCAAGGCCGAGGACAACTACATTGACTGGCTCACCCAGTTCGCCTCGCAGAACACCTTCGATCCCAATGCCGAGATGAGCCCCAGCAACCAGGACCAGAAGAACCGCTTGAATTTCAGCGCGGTGTTCAACACCAAGAACGCCTCCAGCGTCTGGGCTAAGAACTGGATCATCTCCTTCATCGGCCGCTTCACCTCGGGCCGTCCCTACTCCATCTGGACGGGCCGGGATCAGGACTACGGATTCAAACCCGGCGTGGGCTATTTGGGGAATGGCGAGGGCCTTTCCGCCCCGGCGGACCGTCCGGCGGGCGTGGGCCGCAACACCGAAACCACTCCCAATGTCTACAACCTGGACATGCGCCTTTCCCGCACTTTCCACTTGGGGGGCAAGGTGAGCCTCGAAGGCGTCATCGAGGTCTTCAACGTCTTCAATCACTACAATGTGACCCTGGTGCAGTACTACCAGACACCGCCTCCAGGCGCCCCGGCTTTCGGATCGCCCATCGTCCGAAGCACCGATATCAACCGCCAGATCCAGCTGGGCGCCAAGCTCACGTTCTGATCCGGCCCGAATACTTAACGCCCTGCCATCCCAGATGGTGGGGCGTTTTTCTATGGCTCCAGCTATGTGCAATCAGGCTTGGGGGCTTTAGGCTGTGGGCATTGGGCTTCAGCCTTCTTGGTTCTATCTCTGCTCTCAGAAAACCGGAACACACACTCCAATGTTGCCTACAGCCCACGGCCTAAAGCCTACAGCCTACAGCCCACAACCTTTCGCACGCTTGGTGAAGAGCACCCCTCGATCCCGTTAGAATCAACCCAGAGGTGGCCATGAAGCTCGTGACATTCATCCATCAAGGAATTGAAAAAGTCGGGGCCGTGCTGCCGCAGGGCGCGATTTTGGATTTCCATGGGGCTGATCCGCGCTTGGCGGTGGACATGCTCACGCTCATCCGGCAGCAGGATTCGCTATTGCCCCTCGCCAGGGCGGTGGTCGCCGAGGCGCCGGCATCGGCGCAGATCGCATCAGGTGACGCCACGCTGCTCGCTCCCGTACCGCGTCCTATCTCCATGCGCGATGGCTATGCCTTCCGGCAGCACGTCTCCACGGCCCGCCGCAACCGCGGCCTGGACATGATTCCGGAGTTCGATCTTTTCCCGGTCACCTACTTCACGAATCATCTGGCGGTGACGGGGCCCGGCGAAGTGAAAGTCCAGGGCCATCATCTCGCGCGCCTGGATTTTGAGCTGGAAGTGGCGATCGTCACGGGCCGCGCCCTGCGCAACGCCACGCTGGAAGAAGCCGATGACGCGATTTTCGGCTACATGATCATGAACGACTGGAGCGCGCGGATGCTCCAGATGGAAGAGATGAAACTCAACCTGGGCCCCTGCAAGGGCAAGGACTTCGCGACGAGCCTCGGCCCCTGGCTGGTGACCAAGGATGACCTGGACATCGAGAAGACTGAAGCGGGCGAGATCCTCCACGCTGCCATGACCTGCGATGTCAACGGACGCAGGTTGTCGAACGGCAATGCGGATTCCATGAACTGGACCTTCGCCCAGATTCTCCAGCGTTCGAGCTATGGCATCCACATGCAGCCCGGCGAAGTCATCGGCAGTGGCACCGTGGGCACCGGTTGCCTGCTGGAGCTCAATGGCAGCAAGATCACCGACAATCTTTGGCTCAAGGCTGGTGATGAGGTGGTCATGGAAATCAAAGGCCTGGGCCGCTTGGTCAACAACGTGGTGCATGTGCCGGAACGCCTATCGAACATGCCGTCTTCTTTGGTGGGTGGCGCCTTGCCGGATCTGTACGCCGGAAGCCCCGGTGGTGAAGCCGGGGACTGATGTGATGTTTTGGCGGCTTGACTGATTCGCACACTTCCCTGGAGATCCCATGCGCATCCTTGTTTTCTGC
Organism: Acidobacteriota bacterium; assembly: GCA_021786615.1. Lineage (GTDB taxonomy): Bacteria > Acidobacteriota > Holophagae > Holophagales > Holophagaceae > JANXPB01. The sequence goes on along the minus strand of JAJYMZ010000171.1, from coordinate 3,106 downwards.
CTGGCAGCCGCCTCTTTGCTCTCGGCTCAGGTTGCCCAGCCCCGCTTGAAACTCATTCACGCGGGAAAGATGATTGACAGCGTTGAAGGCCGCGTGCGGGAGGACGTGGGGATCCTGGTGAGGGGCGAGCGAATCGAGGCCGTGGGGAGCTGGGATACCCTGGCGGGCGGCGCAGCTGATGCCACGGAAGTCATTGATCTCACCAAGGCCACGGTCTTGCCGGGGCTCATAGATGCCCACACCCATGTGCTGCTTCAGGGTGATATCACGGCTGAAGACTACGATGTCCAGTTGTTGAAGGAGAGCATTCCCTACCGGACGCTGCGGGCCTCCGCGGCCTGCGCGACCGCGCTCATGAACGGCTTCACCACCCTCCGCGATCTGGAAACCGAAGGCGCCATGTACGCGGACGTGGATCTGAAAAAGGCCATCGCGAACGGCGTCATTCCGGGGCCGCGGCTGTTCGTTGCGACTCGCGCCTTCAGCGCCACTGGCATGTATCCCTTGTCCGGCTACAGTTGGGAGCTGAAGGTTCCCGAGGGCGTCCAGATCGTAGACGGCGTGGACCAGATCCGCAGGGCTGTGCGGGAACAGGTGAAGTACGGTGCCGACTGGATCAAAGTCTACGTGGATCGGGGCTACTTCATGGAATCAGACGGGCGGTTGCGCAGCAAATTGAATTTCACACCGGAGGAACTGAGGGCCTTCGTGGACGAAGCCCATCGCATCGGGAGGCCCACCGCCGCCCATGCCATGGCCTGGGATGGCATTGACGCAGCGCTCACCGCAGGTTTCGACACCATCGAGCACGGCAGCGGATTCACCGAGGACCTCATGGACCGGGCCATCAAGCAAGGGGCGTGGTGGTGCCCGACCATGTACGTGGGCCGCTGGGTCGCGGAAGGCCGGGGTGGCATCTGGAAACAGACCCCCGCTCTGCTGGCCAAGGCCTTCCGCCGTAGCGTGGAGAAGGGCGTCAATATCGCCAATGGAAGTGATGCCGGGGGCTACGCATGGTCGGAAAACCAGGCCAAGGAACTGGCCATCATGGCGGAGAACGGCATGACTCCCATGCAGGCCATCCAAGCCGCCACCAGCAAGGCCGCGAAGCTGCTCGGGCAGACGAAGAATCTGGGTTGGATCAACGTGGGCGCCTACGCAGACATCATCGCGGTGAACGGAGATCCATTGAAGGACATCTCAGAGTTGCAGCGGGTGAGCTTCGTCATGAAGGGCGGGGTGGTATACAAAAGGGGGAGATGAACAGCCGCCAGCCTGGCGGTGGTCACGCCGCGGCCCTGGCCTGGCCCGGGAGATCGAAGATCACCGTGGTGCCTTGTCCCACCTCGCTCACCAGGCGGATTTCGCCGCCATGGGTGCGCACGATCTCGCGGCAGATGGGCAGGCCCAGGCCCGTGCCCTTGCCTTCGGGCTTGGTGGTGAACATGGGCTTGAAGACCTTGGGCAGCACATCCGCCGGAATGCCCTGGCCGGTGTCCTGAAGCTCCACCTTCCATCCCTCGCCTTCGGGCCTGATCCGCAAATTGATATGCCCTCCCAGCGGCATGGCATCCACGGCGTTGTTCACCAGGTTGATGAAGAGCTGCTCCATTTGCTTGCGGTCGGCGCTCACCACCACTCCTTTGGGGGAATCCATGTGGAAACCCACGCCATGGGCCGTGAGCGTCGGCAGCCAGAGCTGCTGCAGGCCATCCACCAGATCATTGAGCGACACCGATTCCTGCTTGAGCTGGGGCCGCCGGGTCATGTCCAGCAGGCGGCGCACGATCTCGCCCACCCGCTGGATCTGCGAATGGATGACGCCCAGGCGGTCCCGGGTCTTGTCCGTGAGGTCCTCTTGGCCTTCCAGCAGCTGCAGGTGGCTGTTCACCAGGTTCAGGGGCGTGCCCACTTCGTGGGCGAAGGTGGCCGTCAACTGGCCCGCCACCGCCAACCGCTCCTGCTGGCTGAGTTCTTCCCGAAGCAGCGAGTTGCGCTCCACCAAGGTCTCCAGTTCCGTGTTCTTGGCCTGCAGATCCGCGAGCGCTGCGTCAATGCGGTTCTGCAAATTCGCGTTGAGGCCGCGAATCTCCTCGATGAAGGCTTCCCGCTCGCCCGAGGCCCGCTGGAGCTGGCTGGCCATCAGGTTGAAGCGGTTGGCGATGGATCCCAGTTCGTCCGTGTGCCCTACCGACGCGCGGGCCGCCGTATCACCCTGCTCCAGCCGCTCCATGGCTTCGGTGATATTGCGCAAGGGATCGTGCACGAAGATGCCCAGGATCACCCACAGCAGGATGAATTGGCCGAGGATCACCCACGGAAGCGTCTTGTAGGTGCGGGTCAGATTGTTCTTCCACACCGTTTCCCACCGCCCCATGTCGCAATAGGCGCGGATCAGGCCGATGGGGGGATGGCTTCCGCCCTTGGGGTTGTGGATGGGCAGGAAGACCTTCCAGCCTTTGGTGCCGGTGCTTAAGTCCACCAGTTCCGCGCTGGGCTCCTTCAAACGCATGAATTTGCCAAGGTCTGGGGTCCATTGAATCTCGGTATCCACGCCGCTGGAGGTGAGGAGATACACGGTTTCGGTCCTGTCAATGCGCTGGAACACGTCCATCTGGAAGATGCTGCGATCATCACCCGCGATGCTCTCGAGCAATCCCTTCACTGAACGGCTGTCATGGAATTTGGGGTCGTTCTGCACGATTTCAGTCTCGATGGTTCGCGCCGCTTCGATGGTGAGGTTTTTCGTATAGACCTCCATCTCCCGGCGGCTGTTGCGGGTGATGTTGTAGGCCACGGCCACGGTGAGCACGCTGGTCACCAGCGCCATCAGAAGGAAAAGTTTCGCGTGAAGGCTGCGAAGCCACTTGAGGGGCTGGATCGTCATGCGGCGTTGACTCCCAGCAGCGCCTGGATCCGGGCGGCGAATTCGGTTTCATCCCAGGGGCCTTCGAGGGAGCAGAAGCGTTCAAAGGCTTGCTGCCTGGCCTCCTCTACCGATTCCAGGATCTCTGCGAGGCTAGCGGAAAGCACCAGTCGGCCCGCTTCTGCAAGGCGGCCCTGGTGCTTTCTGAGCAGGGCTTCCAGCACCGCCTGGTCATGGTGT
>JAJYMZ010000296.1 GCA_021786615.1 Acidobacteriota bacterium | reverse complement strand
CTGCCACGGGAGACCAAGGCGCTGCATCCGCCACGGCCCTGTAATGGGCCACGAGGCCCGATGGGGTGGGCTTGTTGTAGGGCGGCGTCACCACCAGCACGCCTTCGGCGCCGAGGTTCTGCGCCCGGGCGCACCAGCTCGCCGCCTGGGCCGTGGAGCTGCTGCCAGCGCCCACCGCCACGGGTTTTCCGTTGGCCATGTCGCGGCAGGCGACGATGAGCGCGTCCCGCTCCGAATCATTCAAGGTGGCCGCTTCGCCGGTTGATCCCAGCACCACCAGGAAGTCCACGCCGCCGTGGACCACGTGCTTCACCAGGCGCTTGAAGGCCGGCAGATCCACGGCGCCGGCGGCTGTGAAGGGCGTGGCCAGCGCCACGCCGAGACCCTTAAAAATCGCGCTCATGGATTCACCTCCAGAAACAGCGGGTCCAGCAATTCCTTGGCGACTTCAGCCATGGTGAACACGCCCTTGCGGCCGCGGATCCAGCGAGCGGCCTGTAGCGCGCCCTCGGCATAAGGCATGGCCGAACGCGCCGAATGATGCAGCTCCAGGACTTCGCCGGGGGCATCCAGGCCCACCACATGCGTGCTGTAGGTATGGCCCGCGCGGATGCTGGAGACGTTGAGCTGGTGGGGTTTCACGTCCTGGCTGGCGGAGGGTGTGACCCACTCGGTCTTGCGCGGGCAGCCTTTCATGAGCGTGGTGGCCAGCAGTTTCGCAGTGCCGCTGGGGGCATCGTGCTTCCGGGCGTGATGGTGCTCCACCAGGTAAGGATCCCGGCTTTCGTCCCTGGCCGCGAAGCGCGCCAGGATGAGGCTCAGCCTCGCGTACAGAGCTACGGTGACCGAGAAATTCGGCGCGGTGAGCACCGCGATTTTATCGCCCACGCGCTCCACCAGATCCGGCATGTCCCATCCAGTGGTGCCGATGAGGAAATCCGCGCCGTGTGCAAGGCACCAATCCAGGTGCTCTGACACCGCGGCGCTGGAACTGGCGTCTATGGCCACATCCACATCGCAGGGCGGGAGTTCGTTCCGTCCGAGGCACCACGCGAGATCCATTCCTGCGCATTCCGCGATTGAAGAACCCAGGCGGCCTTTCCCGAATACGCCGATCTTCATGCTGCGCCTCCTTGGCTCTTGGGCTCGATGAGCGCGGCATGCAGGCGGCGCAGGGCCTCGTGTTCATGCTCGCGCTGGATGACAATGCTCAAATTGATCTCGTTGGCCCCCATGGAGATCATCTCGATGTTGATGTCCGGCAAGGCGCCGAATACCTGCGAGCCCAGGCCGGCCGTGTGTTTCAGCCGCTCGCCCACGATGGCCACGATGGCGCGGTCCTCGGCGATCTTCACGGTGGCGAAGGCGGACAGCTCCTTGAGCAGGGGTTTCAGCGGCGCGTCGGCTTCCACCGTCAGCGACACGCTGACTTCCGCCGTGGCCACCAGATCCACGCTGATGCGCAAGCGCCCGAACACCTCGAAGAGCCGCGCCAGGAAGCCGCTTTGGGCCAGCATCCGCGAACTGCTCACCGTGAGCACCGTGATGGGCCCGCGGCTGGCCAGGGCCGTGACGGAGCGGCCCGTATGGACCTCGCCGGTGATGGTGGTGAAGCGCCCCTTGGGTTTCCGGGTGCTGCGCACCGTGACCGGAATGCTCGCATCCACCGCGGGCTGGATGGTGGCGGGGTGCAGCACCTTGGCGCCGAAGGCCGCCAGTTCCGCGGCTTCGGCGAAGCTCAAGGCCGGGATGGGAAGGGCGCCGGGCACGATGCGCGGGTCACAGGTGAGGACGCCCTCCACATCGGTCCAGATCTGCACCTCGGCGGCCCGCAGAGCCGCGCCGAAAAGAGCCGCGGAATAGTCGCTGCCTCCACGTCCCAGGGTGGTGGTGAGGCCCTCCTCCGTGGCGCCCACATAACCTTGGATCACTACGATCCGGTTCGCGCCCAGAAGGGGCGCGAGATTGGTTTTCGCGAGCTGCCGGATCTGCTCCAGGTCCGGTTGGCCTTCCCCAAAGGTGCCGTCGGTCCTCATGACGTCGCGAGCGTCCACCCAGGCAGCGTCCAGGCCCAGGTGCTGGAGAAAGGCCGCGAAGATCCGCGTGGAAAGGCCTTCGCCGAAGGAGGCGATGGCATCCTGGCTGCGAGGGCTCAGTTCCCGCAGTAGGGCCACACCCCGCAGCAGCAGCTCGATCTGCCCGAAGGCATCGGTGAGGGCTTGATCCAGCTCCTCGGGGACCGAGGCCTCGAACAAATCTTCAGCGGCGCGGCGATGATTCTGGATGAGACCTTTCAACTGATCCAGGGCGGTGGGCAGATCCCCGCTCTCAGCTGAATGGGCGGCCTGGAAAAGCGCATTCGTCGTCTTGCCCATGGCGGACAGCACCACCAGCGGGGCAGGGGGAAGCGCGGCACGGACGAGGTCCGCGGCCTGCCGCATGCAGGCGGCATCCGCCACGCTGCTGCCGCCGAATTTCATGACGATGGAGGTCACAGCAGACCTTTGGCGTGGGCCAGTTCGGCGTTGAGAATGCTGCCGCCGGCGGCGCCCCGCTCGGTGTTGTGGCCGATGAGCGAAAACTTAATGCCCAGCAGAGGGCAGGGCCGGATGCGGCCCACATGCACGCTCATGCCCCCATCGCACTCCACGTCCCGCCGCACCTGGGGCCGGTCTTCGGCGTCGTGGAGGCGGATGGGCACCGGCGGGGCCGAGGGGAGGCCAAGCTGCTGAGGCTCAGGCTTCCATTTGTGAAGCGCTTCGCGCACTTGTTTGGGCGTGGGATTGCCATGGAGCTTCACGCTCACGGCTTCGGTGTGGCCTTCCAGGACCGGTACGCGGTGGCAGAGCGCCGAGATGGCGATGGCGGCGCTCTCCACGCCTTCCAGGGTGAGATGGCCCAGCATTTTCGGAAGCTCTTCTTCCACTTTTTCTTCCTCGTTGCGGATGTAGGGCACCACGTTGCCCAGGATGTCGAGGCTCGCGACGCCGGGATAGCCCGCGCCGCTGACGGCTTGCATTGAAGTCATGAAGACCTGTTCCACCCCGAAGGCCAGGTGGAGCGGGGCCAGCGCCATCACCAGCACCGTGGCGGTACAGTTGGGATTGCAGAGGATGGCGCCCTTCCAGCCATGGTGGCGGCGCTGGAACTCGATGAGCCGCAGGTGGTCGGGGTTCACTTCTGGCACCAGCAGGGGAACTTCCTTGGCCATGCGGAAGGCCGAGGCGTTGGAAAAGACCAGGGCCCCTTTCTCGGCGAATTTCGGTTCGAGCTCGGCGGCGGGGCCCGTGTCCAGGGCACTGAAGACGATGGGGGACAGGGCGTGATCCGTATCCCCATCCACCAGGATGTGGTCTGAAAAGCCGCCATAGGGTTCGCCTTCCAGGCGCCAGGAGCAGGCTTCGCGATAGCGCTTGCCCGAGCTCCGCTCGCTGGCGGCCAGGTGCTGGATGATGAAGAGCGGATGATTGGCCAGACGCCGCACGAAACGCTGGCCCACCACGCCGGTGGCGCCCAGGACCGTGACGGGAATCTTGATGTACTGGGTCATGGGTCAGTCCTTCAAGAAATGAATGGCCAAGCGCTTGTTGAGGGCCACACCCGAAGCCAGGGCCGCCAGTGTGATGTGCTCGTTTTCGGCATGGGCCAACGCGATGGACCCTGGTCCCGCGAGCACCACGGTGCCATCGGGAATGAGCCCCCGGAGCCGGGGCGCATCGCTGCCGAAGGGCATGGGCACATGGTCGAAGCCCTGAATCACCGGGTACCGATCCGCGGGTTCAGAGAGGAGGATTTCGACCTCGCCGCCTTCGGGTTTCAGATCCTCCACCTGCAATTCGAAAAGAGAGCGAGGCAGCGTGCGCGCCAGCACATGGGCCTCCGCATGAGCGGGAATGGAATTGATGGCTTGTCCTCCTTCAATTCGGCCCAGGTTCCAGACTTCCGGTCCTAGCTCCGGGTCATCCAGGGTGGGCAGCGCTCTCATGCGCTGGAGCCAGTCAATGAGCATCCAATTGGCGTCCAGCCCAAGTTCCGGAGAACCGCTATGGACGGCTCTGCCCATGCATTTCAAGCGAAGATGCAGCACGCCCCGCTGGCCCGTGGCCAGTTTCAGATCCGTGGGTTCGCCATTGATAAGCGCCCGGCAATCCCGGACCCGGTCCGAGAGGCCCAAGGCGGCCGCGGCGCCAAGGCTGTCGGTTTCTTCGCCCACCACCCCCAGCCACGCGAAACCCGTGATGCCCTCCCGCAGCATCTGCCGGATGGCTTCGAGCTGGGCCATGATCTGGCCCTTGGCATCGCAGGTGCCGCGGCCGTGAATCGCGTTGCCCTGTTTCTTGGGGGGGATGAAGGGCGGCACGGTGTCGAGGTGTGTGGAAAACAGCACCCGGGGCCTTCCCCAGAGCGCCAGCACATTCGTGCGCCCTGTGGCCACGGGCTGCTCGAATACTTCGGCGCCCATCTCTACGAGCAGCTGATGCAGCGAGGGCAGCAGCGCGTCTTCGCGGCCGGAGGTGGAATCCACCTCGCAGAGCCGCAGCAGCCAATACTGCATCCACAAGGGACCAGTGGCAGAAGGGATTTTTTTTGGATGGGCCTTGTTCATCGGGGCATCGGGGTCCGGAAGATCCGGGATATTGATGGTGCCACCGAAAGGGGTCCAGAGTCCTGGGTCCTGAGCCCTGGGGAGTCCCAAACCTCAAGGTCCTGGGCTGTAGGCTGTAGACGCAATCCCCCTGCGGGGGACCCGCTGTGGAATGAAAATCTCGATTGGCTTCGGGCTTCGGGCTTCAGGATCGCATCCCTAAGGGTGCCAGCCGAGGCATTCCGTTGTTTTGCCTGAAGCCCGCAGCCTGAGGCCTGTAGCCCATGGAAGCGAAGGCTTGGGGCGTGATTTTCATGGCAGGCTCCGGGCTATATGTTGTAGGGTGCAGGCCCACTGCCCACAGCCCACAGCCCAAATTCACAAGAATCCGAGATTCGGATAGCTCCCGCCCAGCACCGTCCGGCTGCTCACGCCCATCCACTTGTCCAGCAGGGTGGCGTAGAGGTTGCGGAAATCCGTGGTGAATTTCAGGTTCCCGTTGTCATCGAGATTGGCCAGGTCCGGATAGTTGGAATATAGGCCGCCTTTCACGCTCTTGCCGATGACGTAGCTCAGGCCTGCGGTGCCGTGGTCCAGGCCGCCATTGTTTTCCCGCACGCGGCGCCCGAATTCGCTCCAGCCCATGATGATCACGCGGTCCTGGGCATTGCCCTTGGCGGTGCTGATGCTGGCGAGATCCGCGTAGAAAGCGTTCAGGGATGCGCCCATCTCGTTCAGCAGCAGCGGGAAATCCCGGGCGTGGTTGCTGTGGGTGTCAAAGCCGCCCGTGGAGCTGACGAAGACCTGGGAGGGCAGGTCCTTGGCGATCATTTCCGCGATGAACTTCAGTTGGGAGGACAAGTGGTAGTAGCCGTCGCGAAGGGTGGCATCGGGATAAGCCGCATCACCGGGATAAGGCACGCTCGATGCGCGCCGGGTGGTGCCGATGAGGCTTGAAAAAAGGGCCTGGGCCTGGTCATAGAGATGGCCGGATTCCACAGCCGCTTTCAAGCCTGATGACGCCGGCGTCCCGCTCATGGAAAACCCGTCGCTGAAACCCACGCGCAGCGGAGCAGGGTCATCCACGGAACCCCACTCCGAGCGGGTGGCGGGAAAGCGATAAGTGTCCGGCGTGGAGATGTTCACGAAATTCCGATCCAGGCCCTGAACCGACAAGGGCAATCCATCGGTGCTGATGCCGCGCAGGGGATCGCCACCGGAAAGAAAGGCCAGATCCGCGTAGCGGCCCAGCCACCCGGTTCCGCCGGGCACGGCGGAACCCTGGGACCAGAGATCCGCCGCCAGGAAATGGGACAGGGTGGGGTTGGGCATCCCGATGCCGGGCAGCCAGGCCACGCGCCCCTGCTGATGAAGTGAAGCCATGCCTGCGAAGGCTTTGTTCAGGCCGAGGTTCGAGCCGATATCCGTCGTGTTGGCCGGATTCACCTTCAGGGAAGGACGATGGCTCTGGTAGGCTCCCGCGTTGGCGCCACCGATGGGCACCAGGGCATCCAGCAGGTCCATGCCACCTTCGGCGGTGACGATCACCAGTATCGGCGCGGGGGGCGCGGTGGGTGGCGGCGGCGGAGGGGGCGGTCCGCCACGGGTGTCACCGGTGCCCTGCTTGGCTCCCCCGCCCCCGCAGGCGAGACCGGTGATGACCGCGCCGCCCGCCGCCATGTTTTTAATGAATTCCCGCCGATTGGACATGACGACTCCTAATGCTGCTGGGCCTGCGGTGAGCAGAGGATGAGGAAGGCCAACCGCCGCACGGCGTTTTCCGTCTCCGGGCTGCCGTCCCAGGCGAAGGGCTTGGTCCATAACAACCCCAGCCATGCGTCACGCAATGTGGCGGGAATGGGCGCGGGTTGCAGGAGCGCCGTCAGGCGGTTGAAAACATCCAGCGCGGAGGCCGGCGCGGCGGGAAACCACTCGCGGAAATCCGTATCGAATAGAAAGCGCTCCACATGCAGATGATCCTCGCCCCGGGACTCCTTCACGGCCAGGGCGTAGGCTGTGCGCGTGCGGTGGCGGTAAGTGTCGCTGTTGAGCCAGGCGGCGTGTTCCTTCCAGCCGTTGGGTCCTTTGGGGTTCAGCAGATCCTGGCCCATGTTGAAGAAGCCCGAAGTGTCCCAGTTCACAAAACCCGCCCAGGCGGCGAAGCGCGGCAGGTTGGCGGGATTCTGCTGGTAGGGCTGCAGCGCCGCCGCCAGGTCCGGACCCAGCAGCTTCGCCATGCGCGCGCTCCAGACCACGGGGCCTTCCACCAGCGCGAAGCGGTGCGCGGAGTCGTAGAAATAGGCGGACTTGAACAGCGCCTTCAGGCTCTTTCCGATGTGGAAAGCGTTCGCCAGGATCACATCCCGGAAATCATTGATGACCGCGGCGGGAAGGTCTGGATTCAGGAAAAAGCGAAGCAGGCGCTGAGCCAGGAATGTCGCGCACTGCTGGCCGCGTTGCGTCAGGATGAGCTGGATCGCGTCACTCCCGTACTGGCTGGCGGCCCCGAGATCCAGCGTCACGCCGAAGAGCGTGAAAGTGCCGCTCATGCGTTGGTCTGGAAGCGTTTCATAGCCCCGCAACCATGGATGATCGGGATAGGGATTGGCCTGGCCGTGGTACACGATGAATTCGCCATCGTTGAAGTAGTAGGGGTTGTCCGCCACGGGGAAATCCCGGCCGATGTAATCCCAGCCGGTCATGGCCTTGGCCAGCTCGGTGATGTCCTTCTGGTTGTAGCCGTTGTCAATGCCCAGCGAGTACAGCTCCAGGACTTCCCGGGCGTAATTCTCATTGGGCACATCGCTCGATTTCTCGACTTTGTTCTGGATGGTGTCGAGCCAGATCATCATGGCCGGGTCCTGGCTCACCGCCCGCAGCAGATCCCCGAAATCCCCGCGCCCAAGGTCGCGGAACAGCTGGATCTGCTTCAGCATCAGAGCGATGTTGTCCACTTTCTTGGCGCCGGTGGCGAAGTGCTGATGCCAGTAAAGCGCCAGCTTTTCCTTGAAGGGGTTGGGCGAATATTGCATCCGCCAGGCCCAGTAGCTCTGGGCTTCCGTGAGGTTCGTGGGATGCTCCACCCGCAGGTTGAAAGGATGCGGCGCCCACTGATCCGGCTCGCTGCCGTAGCCCGGGTAGTCCACCACATTGGCGAGTGGCAAGGCCGCATTGAAATTGGCTTCACTGGCGGTGCCGTCCACCCAGGCATCCACGGTGGAAGCCACCGGACGCGATCCTATTTGCGCCGCGGCTTCAGGCTTCAGGCCGAACCCCGCGCGCCGGCCGAAGTGCAGCACATCCTCGAGGCTCCAGGTTGATTTTTGGGTGTCGAAGATCGCCATGGGGCACCCCTTGGATAGTTCGATCAAATCGAATGAGACTGCGAACCAGGTAAAGAAAAAACTAGGCCCAGCAGCCCTTTTGGGACTGTTAAGCCTTGTTAAGACGCCGTTTCACCAGCCAGATTTCACGATCCCATGGATGAGTGGTCAATGGACCTTGATGAACGGCTACATCAATTCCTGCAGCATCGCTTCGCCCCTGGGCCATTCGCCAAAACCCGAGGCCGTGTTGATGTGTCCGCAGGCCCCCACGTTCGTGAACTCGGACCCCCAGCTGTTGGCGAAATGTTTGGCGCGTTCCAGGGAGAGAAGAGGATCGTCGCTGGAGGCCACCACGCGGCTGGGGAAGGGCAGTTGTCCCAGGGGGATGGGCCCGAACCCGCGCAGCACTTCGGGGCAATCCTCCCGCTCCACATCCGCCGGACATACCAGCAGGGCGGCCTTCACCGGCCAGCGGGCCATGAAGAAAGGGTCTGCCGCCCAATGGAGGATGGTCAGGCAGCCAATGGAATGGCCCACCAGCACCGCGGGGGTTTCCGTTTCCTGCCACGCGGTGCCGATGGTTTCATCCAGGGCCTCAACCCATTCCTCTTTGCGGGGGAAATCCCAATTGGGCATTTCAACGCGGATGGCACCTCTCACATTGGCTTCCCACAGGCTTTGCCAGTGGCCAGGGCCTGAGTTTTGATAACCAGGAATGATGATGACGGGACGGTTCATGGGCGCCTCGAGGATAGGAGTGGTGATCCGCGGAATAGTGTGGACTGGTGGGGTGGGAAGTCCCAAGGCCGAAGTTGAAAAGTTGAAAAAGTTGAAAAGTCGAAAAGTCGAAAAGTCGGGAGTCGAGAGTCGAGAGCCCAAAGCCCAAAGCAGGGCGGTAAACTAGCGCAGAGGTATCCATGCTCACCATCCACGGCCGCACGTTCACCAACCGCTTGATCCTGGGCACGGGGAAATACAAGGACTTCGCCACCATGAAGACCTGCTATGAGGCGTCCGGCACAGAGATGGTGACGCTCGCGGTGCGGCGCTTCGATCTGAACGCCAGGGGTGAAGAAAACATCCTCGCCTGGATTCCGAAATCCCTGGCGCTGCTGCCCAACACCGCCGGGTGCTACACCACCGAGGACGCTCTGCGCGTGGCGCGTCTCGCGCGCGAAGCCCTGCAGACCGACTGGATCAAGCTCGAAGTCATCGGCGATTCAAAATCCCTGTACCCGGACAATGAAGAGACGCTGAAAGCCGCGCAGATCCTCGTGAAAGAAGGGTTCGTGGTGCTTCCGTATGTGATCGCCGACCCCATCCTCACGAAGAAGCTGGCCGACGCCGGATGCGCCGCTGTGATGCCCCTGGGCAGCGCCATCGGGTCGGGCCTGGGCGTGCAGAATCCCATGACCCTCATGCTCGTGAAGGAAGCGCTCGAATCCTACGGCCTGCCCATGATCGTGGATGCTGGCGTGGGCACCGCCAGCGACGCCACCCTCGCCATGGAACTGGGCGCCGACGCGGTGCTGCTCAACACCGCCGTTGCAGAAGCCAGGGACCCCGTGCAGATGGCCGCGGCCATGGACCACGCCGTAAAGGCCGGACGGCTGGCTTTTGAGGCGGGCCGCATGGCCAAACGGCTTTACGCATCAGCCAGCAGCCCCCTGGCGGGCATGGTGGGGAAGTGACACACTTTGTGCATGGATCCCAAACAGCGGAGAAGGCGAGGTGCTTCACGGGTCATCGGCCTTCACGAGGACGATGGCGCTTTCGATCGCGATTTCTGGCTTCATTCGACATCCGATGAACGGCTGGAAGCTCTCTGGGACCTGACACTGGAATACCTTGCATGGACGGCGCCCGATGGCGGTGAACCCCGACTTCAGAGATCTGTTTGCCACGTTGAATGGCGCGGGCGCTGAATACCTTGTCATCGGCGCGCATGCATTGGCGGTGCATGGAGCGCCGCGTTTCACCAAAGACTTGGACCTCCTTGTTGGATGCACTGAAATCAACGCCCAAAAGGTCTGGAGGGCTCTTGAGCAATTTGGAGCGCCCCTTGGATCCTTGCGGCCAGTGGATCTCTACACACCTGGCCTGATGTTCCAGATGGGTATCGCGCCTAACCGGATTGACATCCTGACAAGCGCCGATGGCATTGAGTTCGGATCTGCCTGGAACAATAGGGTTGAAGGCCACTACGGCGATCAACCCATCTGGATTCTTGGCCGCCGGGACTTGCTCACGAATAAAGCGGCCACCGGCCGTACCCAGGATCTAGCGGATATTGAGGCCTTGAATCGATTGGAAGAGAAATGACGCAGACGATCCATCCCCACGCTGATCTGATCACCCGCTTCTACACCGCCTTCGCCGCCTGCGACGTGGAGACGATGGTGGCCTGCTACCACCCGGACTGCATGTTCATGGACCCGGTCTTCGGGCGGCTGGTCCATGACGAGGTCTGTGCCATGTGGCGGATGCTGAACGGACGCCGCAGGGATTTGACGGTCACTTTTGAAAAAGTGGAGGCGGACGATGGTTCCGGAAGTGCGCATTGGGAAGCCATCTACACCTTTTCGAAGACCGGCCGGCTGGTGCACAACAAAATTGACGCGCAGTTCGGCTTTCTGGATGGATTGATCCTGGCGCACCGCGACCGCTTCAATTTCTACACCTGGACGAAGCAGGCGCTAGGCCTTCCGGGTGTGCTGCTGGGCTGGTCGCCCCTCATCCAGAACAAGATCCGGCGGGAAGCCCGGAAGTCCCTGGATGCTTTCATGAAGCAGAAAAGCTGAGGTTTCATGCGCCCACTGCTGGTTCTGACGGTATCGTCCGCTTTCATCGCGGGTCCCTTGGCTTACGCAAAGCCGCCGGCCCATCACCGCCCCAAGCTCATGCTGGTCATCAGCGTGGACCAGTTTGGCGCCGGCCTCTTCCAACGCTATGCAAAGGACCTTCCAGGGGGTCTTGGGCTGCTGCAAAAACGGGGCGTGGTTTTCACCGAGGCCTACCACGACCATGCCTACACCGAGACTGGGCCTGGCCATTCAGTGCTCCTGAGCGGCCGCTTCCCAAGCCACACCGGCATTGTTGAAAACGATTGGTACGACCGGGCCTCGGGACATTCTGTCTATTGTGTAGACGATGCGAAAGTCCACCCCATTGGACACCCAGAAAAAGCCGGGGCCTCTCCATCCCGTTTCATCGGCACCACCTTGGGGGACTGGCTTCAGGCCCAAGTGAAGGGCAGCCGTGCCTTTTCTATGTCAGGCAAGGACCGCGCCGCCGTATTGATGGCGGGCCGGAAGCCCACCGCGGTGTTCTGGTTCGAAGGCGCCTCAGGCTTCAACACATCCACGGCTTATGCTGAAAAGCAACCCCAGTGGCTCATGGCCTTTGATGCCGGTTTGCACCAGCGATTTCTTCGCGATGACTGGACTTGGACATCCCTGGGTCCATGGAATGGCGTCGCCCGCACGGCAGCATGGACCTTGCCCGGCGGGCAGATTGTCCGCAATGGTCTTCCCCGCGTGGTCCAGGGCGCTGGGATGCCCTTGGACAAGGACTTTGCCGAGCGGTTCCGGCGTTCACCCTTTTTTGATCAGGTGACCCTTGAGGCCGCCCGCGCCCTGGTGGAAAACGAGCAGGTGGGGCGCGGTCCCAGCACGGATCTGCTCACCCTCAGCCTCTCCGCCACGGACTATATCGGACACAACTACGGCACCGGCGGCGTGGAGATGTGGGACCAGATCCATCGCTTAGATTTGGAGCTGGGAAAGTTCCTGGCGTGGCTCCAGAAGCGTGTGCCTGATTCTTGGGTGGTGCTCAGCGCGGATCACGGAGGGATGGACCTGCCCGAGGGACTCCAAGACGAGGGCCTTCCCGCGGAGCGATTGCCTGAACCCAGGGCCTGGTACGCCACGCTCAATAAAAACCTTCAGGCCCGGTTGAAGGTGGAGACTGATCTGGTGAGGGTTTCCAGCTCTCCCACGCAAATCTATCTGGACGATGCTGCGCTGAAAGCCGCTGGCATGGATCGAGAAAAAATATTGGAAGCCCTCCAGTCGCAGTTGAAAACCCAGCCTGAGGTCGCGGCCTTCGCCACGGCTGAAACCTTGGAGAAATTCCAGGAATCAGAGCTGGGCAGCCCGCGGGATTCCAGTCTCACGACGCTGCTCGGGCACAGTTTCAGGGCGGGCCGAAGCGGCGATGTGCTAGTGGTGTTCAAGCCGCTGACCACCTTCTACGATCCGCCCTACGTGGCCAACCACGGCAGCCCTTGGGATTATGATCGCCGCGTCCCCGTCATCTTCATGGGGCCTTGGCCTTCGAAAGAAATCACGCGGCCCGTGCGGACCGTGGACATCGCGCCGACCCTTGCCGAGGCGTTGGGTATCACGCCAGCGGAGAAGGTGGATGGCAGGGCCTTGGAACTGGAAGGACCGCGAATGAATCCGAACGCAAGATAAGGGAATCGTTCCGCCACTCTACCAGCGCCGATGCAAGCATCGCCGCCGCCAGGAGTGATAGACCATCATGGGTGCGGGCACTGGATAAGATACGACAGGGCGGATCACCACGAAGGGCCTGGGGGCCCCGTATCCGAACCGTGCGAAGGCGCGGGGAGCGCAAGGGCCATGGTAGGGGTGGGCCGAAACGGGCGCGGCAATCAGCGCCACGAGTCCAGTGAGGATTAGGAATCGCATGGAACCTCCTGGGAAAAAAGAAAGAAAAAGCGGGGGAAAGTTGCGAGGGCGCTTCCCCCGCCAGAGCGGGAAGGCAGGGGTGGCCTCTCGCTCTTGGAGTTACCTTTGCGCGCGGGCGTTGTGCTTCTTGCGGAAGATCTTCTTGGAATCCCGGTTCTCTTCCTTGTTCAGCTTGACCTGCTCTTTCTTGGTGATCTTGCCGTCGGCTTCTGCCTTGGCAATGTCGTGACGAAGCTTGCCTTCACGCTTTTCTAGACGGGCGGTCTCCCTGGGCGTGAGCTCGCCGCTCTTCACACCTTTGCCGATGCGCTTTTGCTGACGATGGGCGCGCCGCTCCACCTGGGCCTCGCGCTTGGGCGTGGTGGTTTCCTGGGCCGTGATCGCCGCGCCGCTGAACAAAGTAGCTGCGACGACGAGGGCCAGGTGTTTGGTGAAGAAGTTCATGGTGGTTCTCCTTGGGAAGGGCCGCCTGGGAGGCGGGTTGAGGTGGTATTGCCTGGATGGATATAGTCACTGGCCATGCCAGTTTGCAAACCCGTTTGAAACGAAGAGGTGGCAAAAGGTTTAATCTTGGTTCCAAAGCGTTTTGCAACCCGAGCCCTACTGCTGTTGCGGGATTCGACGGCTTCAAGCCCAGGTGACCTCGAATACCATGCGGCATGGATGAGCCTTGCCATCCATCCCCGCGGGCGAGAAGTCCCACCCATGGGCCCAGGATTCCAAGACAGAAATGTGCTGAAAAGGTGCGCCGTCCATCTGGACCGAAACCACCTTGCCGCGCTCATCCAGTGTCAGCTCCAGGCGCACCAGGCCCTTGAAGTCCGTTAATCCTGGTTTTTCTGGCATCTTGAGCAATTCGGCGGGGGTGGCCTGCACGCGATTGAGGTCCTTGCCCGCCGCGGCCAGACGCTGGGCCACGGAGGAATCAAACTCGGGTTTTACCGGATGCACCGGTTTTGATCCGAAAAGGCGTTGGAGATAATTCATGGCAGCTCCCATTCCGATTGTCCCCGATGAGCGGCCCGATGGAGCCATTTAGCGGCGGGGGAGGTCTTCCAGGCGCATCAAGGATAAGGTGAATTCTAAAGCTTGATCGGAGCAGCGATGCAGGACGGGGCCCAACTCATCGGGCGCAAGCCATGACGAAGGCAGGGCTCGAAGCCAATCTGTGGGCGCGCATGGGACGGCCCTTGGGCTGGCTGACGATGCTCGCATTCGCGGCGCCCTTCATCGCCATCCGGTTCTTCATCTTTTGGAAAGTGGGGATGAGCCATCCCCTGACCCTCGTGGGCGCAGCCGTGGTGCCCATCTTCGTCTCCGTTGGCTTTGCCTGGATCGCCCCCATGGCTTGGCGGTATACCGGGGACGATCGCCCCCGGGCGGGACTGCTCCGTGGCACTTGCCAAGCCCTGCTGGTCAACGCCCTGGCGGTGCTGCTTTTCGTGGAAATGGATGTGCCGGTCATCGTGATGAGCCGAGCCATGAGCCCCTCTGATTTCTGGAACGCCGCCGCCTGGAACGCCGCGATGCTGGTGCCCCTCATGACCCTGGTGGGCTATTTCATCGCGGTGGGGGAAGTGCAGGAGGAAGAGCGCGGACGCGCGGATGCCCAGTCCAAATCCGCCCAGGACAGGGCTCTCCAGCACCAGCTTTCCCCCCATGTGCTGTTCAATGCCTTGAACGGGCTGGCGGAGCTGGTGCGGCAAGACCCTGCCGCCGCCGAGCAGGGGCTGCTGGACCTGGCGGAGCTCTACCGCATGGTGCTGGACAACGGGCGGTTGCAGTGGGTGCCCTTGAAGGAGGAAGCCCGATTGGTGGAGATCTACCTGGCGGTGGAAAAGTTGCGCCTCGGGGATCGCCTCCACATCATCTGGGAGTGGGACGATGAGTTGAACGGCCTGATGGTGCCGCCGCTGGTATTGCAGCCCCTGGTGGAGAACGCCATCAAACATGGTCTTTCCCAACGCGTGGCAGCGACCACCGTGTACATCGTGGCCCGCCTCGTGCTTGGTGAGGTGGAAGTGCGGGTGGATAACCAGGGGGAGATGGGGGCGAAGGAAGGGCCGCGTGGCCGTGAAGGGGTCGGTCTCAAGAATCTGGAGGCGCGGCTGAAATTGAATTTCCCGGGAATGAGCTCAGTCTTTCTCGAATCGGAAGATGGCTACACACGCGCGGGCTTCCGCGTGAACGCCAAGATCTTGGGGGTATCTCAATGAGCGTGCTGAAAGTCGCGTTAGCGGACGACGAACCTCTGGCGCGGTCGCGGCTTTCGCGGCTGCTCAAGGAAGCCGGGTGCGAGGTGCTGGCGGAATTGCCCGATGGCTTGGCCCTGCTGGAGTGGCTGAAGACCGCGCCACAACTGGATGCGCTGTTCCTGGACATCCAGATGCCCGGCGCCACGGGCCTCGAAGTGGTCGCGGAACTCCCCGTGCCGCTGCCCGTGGTCTTCGTCACCGCCTACAGCGAACATGCCGTACGGGCCTTCGACACCGCCGCGGTGGACTACATCCTGAAACCCATCGCCGCCGATCGCCTGGCGCGGGCCCTGGACCGCCTGCGGGAAGGCCGTGTGCCCCGGCGCAGCGGCGCCGAGCTGCAGCAGCTCCTGCCGGGCAACACTCGTTTCCCCGTGAAAGCCGGCGAGGGCGTGGTTTTCTTGGATCTGCGCAAGACCACGCACTTCGAAGTGGAGGAGGAAGTAGTCTACGCCGTGGCCGGGGGCCAGCGCCACCGCACCACCTGGACCAGCCTGGCGGAAGTGGAATGCGCCTTTCCCGCGGCGGGACTGTTACGCATCCAGCGCCATCTCCTGCTGCGCCCGGAGGCGGTGCTGGGCCTGAAGCCTCTGGAAGGTGGCCGCGCCTCCGTCCGCGTGGCCGAAGGCCAGGACCTGGAAGTCAGCCGCAGCGTCACACCCAGGCTGAAGGAGATGCTGGGGCTGTGATCCGCGATGTGGGATCGTGGCGACTTAAGTTCATTGATTGTTGTCAGTTCCCATTTTTGAGCTTGTCCGGGACGACGGCTTTCTGTGAATTGACTTTCCATGGCTCAGTACGGATGTGATTGATCTTATCCTGAAGAGATCCCCTGATGCCACCGGCGATCCGCCAAGCTACATTCCCATCCCGGTCAAGAATGTAGGTCGTTGGTGTCACCCTTAGATCCTTAAAGATGCTGGTGCCAGATCCCGGGTCCGTGGAAGGGCGGTAAATGGGGAACGTGGCAGGAATGGCATTGATGTTTTTTAAACGGTATCGGGCAAGGTCGGACCAGGCCCCATCTGAAATGGAAACAGCAAAGACCTTGATGCGGGCCTTATCTTCAACGCTTTGAAGGCGAATGACTTCGCTTAACATTTCACCGGTGTATTTGCAGTCTGGCTTAAAGATGAAAACCACAACGGGTTGCCCCTTACACTCTTCTATGGAAATCGAGGAACCGTCCAAGCGGTTGACTTTAAATCCTAGAGCACTGTCTCGGCTTCCCGGAGCGTAGAAGCGCGGCATTCGTTCGTCCTTGGGGATGACATTTGTGTCCACGGCTAGAGATGACAGTTTTCCTGTCCAACTACCATTGGATTTTTGCCCGACATTTTGGAATTGTTCAGAATTGGTCCCGGATTCCTGGGCTAGGCACCCCATAGCCTTTTCACCCTCATTTTTCAAAGTCTGAGAATCCACTGCCCGTGCTTTAAGGGTCTCTGGAGTAAGAGGAATGGGTGGCGCTTGAAGAAAAGTACAAAACACAATGAAGAAAGGTAGGGAAGGCAACATGGGTGCGCTCCAATAGCAATTGAGTGGTTCTTGGATAAGCCAGCATGGGCAATTGGCCATACCCCATGAATATAAAGGCAGGGTCTCATAACAGAGAAAAAAAGGGGCCCGATTGGGCCCCTTTCTTAGAGCGCTGCTTCCGTTAGAAGGAGAAACGCACACCGGCGAGATAACTACGGGGTGCCTGGAAGGAAGTCGCCCGTAGGAAGTTCGGGTTGGGTGAGGAAATGAACCCTGCCGCAGTAACGTTGGGATCGGTCACATTACCGGAGGCATCGGACTTGGCGCCTACCACCTGGCTGGCGAAGGCCTTGGACTGGTTGACCGTCAGGGCCATCTGCTGGTTGAACAGGTTGAAGACATCCAAGAACAAGCTCAGCTTGGCCTTATGGAAGATCGGCAACGTCTTGTCCCACTGAAGGTGAATGTCGGTGCGCGTCACATCCGGCGTCGTTCCGCGGGAACCCCGGGGTTCCAAAAGGGCGTACTGACCGTTGTAGTTACCCGTTCGCAGCAACTCTCCATTCAGGGAGTAGTAGTTATCTGCCCCACCGAAATCATCAGGAGTGTTGGGACCAATGATATAGCCCAAATCCGGGCCAGTGGCGCTGATGGCCACACCCGCTCGATAGATGAAGCGAGCGCCCAAGGTCAGCCCGAGGCCAAGATCATAAGTCCCAGTCATGTTTAAGTTATAACGAGGCGTGTTCGGAAGTGGACCGTAGGTGTTCACAGTGAGGGTGGGCAGGTCGAATACGGCAGTGATGTTGGGATCGGCCTGGCCGGTCAGGGGCTCATCAAGGCCGGCAAAGTTTCCATAGCTTGTCGCAAAGGTCAGGTTGGCCGACATGGACCACTTGTCGCCACCCTTGGCCTTATCCACGCTCAGTACCAATGCGCGGTAATCGCGTACTGGCTTGGGGAAGTTGATGTACACGTCCTGGCCCACGAAATCGTAGTCAACCACGTGGTTGCTCGCGAGACCCCTGCCGCGCTGGCCAGGGTTGCCGATCTGGTAGGTGGTGCCAAAGTCGGCGCTGAAATCCTCGATGACGTTCTTGTAGTAACGGTATTTCCAATTGGCGCCGATCTTCCAGTTATCAGCAATCTGGCGTTCAGCCCCAAGGCCAAACTCTTCGATGCTCTGGGGTTTGATGTCCGGGTCAATTTCCGACTTGCCACCGCCGATGACGCGGGGGGTGCCGAATCCGCCAGCGCCGGTCGTGGGGTCAGCCCCTCGAAGTCTTCCAGTCGAGAGATCCACTAAGCTGGAGACGGTCGGGACGCTAAAAACTCCACCAGCAGCGGCGGAACCCGAATAGGTACGAGGGACCGAGAAGAATCCCTCGATGGAACCCGCGCGCTGATTCAAGTCCATGGGAATGGTTTCGTAAAAACGGCCAAAACTAGCTTGGAGTTTGGTCTTCCCATCGCCATAAGGATCAAAGGTGATTCCAATGCGAGGAGCCGTCATATCCTTGCCCTTGAAGCTCAAATACTCCAAGCCATCGCCACCATAGAGCTTTTGGGAGTCTATACGGAGACCGCCCACGACCAGGACTTTGGGCGTGATCTGCCAGCTGTCCTGGAGGAAGTAGGCGAGGTTCTTGGATTTTGATTCCAGGTCCAAACCCGCGCCATTGATCAGCACCCCGGTGCCAGGAATCATACCACTGATGGGGCTTCCGTCATTCTTATAGAAGGTCGTGCCGTTTCCGCCCATGCGGAAGCGGTAAGTGTCCGTGTAGCGCGAGAAGGCCCCAGTGGTCGCAGCCACGTTGATGAGGCGGGTAACCAGGAAGTCGCCTGTGTAACGCGAAAAGCTCTTGAAGGTGGTCTCATCGTAGTCCACGCCATACTTGATCGTATGATTGCCAACGTAGTTGGTGCCCTTCACCGTGAATTGTTTGCGGGCAAGGTCATTTGCCGCATCCACGCCAAACCCGCCTAACTGGAGCCCAGGGTAAGCCCTGGTGGAAAAAGCGGGGTAGGTCTGCGATCCGTCAGGGTTCAAGGAACCGGCCGTGGCGGTGGTCGCAGGTACGACGCCGACAAAAGCCTGATTATACTGATCGCCTCTGTCGCGGTAGGTCTTGCGCTTGTAGGAACCCGCACGAACATCCAACAGCCAAGAAGAGGTGATCACGGAGCGCCAGTTCAAGGAAAGGGTGTCCACATTCTCGTGGAACTTGGTGGTTGCCGCCAAGTTGGAAAATGTCATACCCAGAATGTTCTGATCGACCGTTCTACGTACGTTGTTGTAGCCCAATTCAAGGGTATTGTCCGTGTTGAGGGAGAAGGTCAACTTGGAGGTGAGGGCCTGGGTTTTGTCCGCCAGGCCGTAAGACGTTCCATTGTTCGAGTAACCGGCGGGAAGAGCCGGGGTCCCACCCGTTCCGGCAGGCACGGTGCGGGGATTGCCTTTGGTGAGATCAGGATCATGGTAGTAGACCTGGTTGTAGCTTTGATCCGTGTTCGAGGTATCAGAACTGAATCCGATGGAGTACCAGAGCTTGTCCTTGATGAGAGGACCACCCACCCACAGCGCACTAGTGGTGTTGTCGGCCTCGGCGACGCGGGCAGCATTAAATGCAAGGGCGCCCTGGGCGCTGGCCTTGGCAATGCCGCTCTGGGGGCGGAAAGTAAGCTCAAGGTCACCGTGGAACTCATTGGACCCAGTCTTAGTCACAACGGAAATCACGCCGCCGGTCGCACGACCATATTCAGGCTCGAATCCACCGCTCTGAATCTGTACACTTTCGATGGCAAGTGTGTTGATGCGCGTGTTGTTTGTTCCCAGCAGCGGGTCGGTGACATTCAAGCCATCAATGATGTAGTTGTTCTCGAAACCAGTACTACCACCGATGTTGGGGTTGGCTTGGCCGCGGCCGCTATCCACGACGCTGGGCGCTAGATAGGCAGCCGCCATGTAATCGCGGTTATTCAAAGGAATGCTCTGAATGGTCTCGGCGGAAAAAGTGTGCGAGTCCACTGTTGAAGTGGTATCAACCGTTACAGATGTGGGAGCAGCGAACACCTCCACCGTGGCTCCAGCGGTAACGAGGTTGAAATTTCGGGCCAGGTTGGACCAAGGTTCAACAGCGATGTTTTTACTGGTGACGGTTTCAGAGCCGGACTTAGCCACCACAAGTTGGTAACCCTTCCCGGAAGGAACAAAGGGGAATCTGAAGGCGCCGTCAGTCTCCGTGACTACCGTACGGGGACCCTGCAGAGCAGGGCCTGAAAGAATGACCTTGGCGCCAGCCGCAGGGCTGCCCGAGACCGTTACCTTGCCGGTGATCATGCCGGTGGTCGGGCTTTGGGCATAAGCTACGGCGCCAGCCACAAGGGCTAGGCCGGTCATGCCCAAGTGGGATATGGTTCGATTCATAAACGAACTCCTCTGGTTGCGCGGTGAGAACCGCAGTGGAAGGTAGAAAAGAAACGGGTCTGGCCTGAATTAGCCTGAACGCGTCTGGAGGGTTTACGGTGGTGTCACACGAAGAGAGTGAATCAGCACCATTGGCAAGAGATCAGAATGCGGCAATAGCTAGCACATCCGTTATGACCGTCTGGTGACGAACAGGCAAGCAAAATGTTTCACTGCGGGGCTTTTTGGGGAACCTATTCACCACCCCCAGCATGAAGCACTTTCTATTATTGATGTCCGATTTATCGCAAATTTCCAATGAATTCATATTTATATCGACTTCCTGAGATTGAAGATTGAACCCCATCATCACCTGAAGGGGTGGTTCTTGTCCAGGGAAAACCCCAAGCCCTAGTCCAAGGTTTGAGGCTATTCCACGGTCTCAAGGAGCCACTCGACTGGGTCTGGCTTCTCCGGGGCGAGGGTGATCCAATCCGGAATTCGGGGCACGGGGTGTTCCGGTTGCTTTAATAAGGTTAAGAGCGTCTGCCCAGGGGCCACTTCATCCCCCACATGCACATGCACCCGGATTCCCACTCCGAAATCCAGCATGTCGTCTTTGCTCTTGCGCCCGGCGCCCAGCTCCATGGCCAGGATGCCGAGGGAACGGCTATCAATGGACTGGACGTAGCCCTCCCGTTCCGCCTTGATCTCAACCTGTTCCCGGGCCTGGGGCAGGCGGCTGAAATCGTCCAGGGCGGCGGCATCGCCGCCATTCAGGGCCACGAACCGTTTGAGCAGGCCGGAAGCGGAACCATCCGCCACGACGCCCTGGACTTTGGCCAGAGCTGAATCCAGATCAGCGGCAAGACCACCCAGGATGAGCATTTCGGCGGAGAGCCTGAAACTTTCCTGCGCCAGGACCGAGTCGCCGTGCTGACCGCGAAGGATCTCCACGGATTCCATGACTTCCAAGGCGTTGCCGATGGCCCAGCCCAGGGGCTCGTCCATGCGGGTGATGAGGGCCTTGATCTTCATGCCGTGGGCCTTGCCGACGTCCACCATGCTGCGGGCCAGAGTGCGGGCATCCTCCAGAGTGGCCATGAAGGCCCCGCTGCCGCACTTCACGTCCAGCACCAGCGCATCGGAGCCGCCCGCCAGCTTTTTCGACATGATGCTGGCGGTGATGAGAGGAATGGATTCCACGGTGGCCGTCACGTCCCGCAGGGCGTAGAGCTTGCGATCCGCGGGGCAGAAATCGC
>JAJYMZ010000059.1 GCA_021786615.1 Acidobacteriota bacterium | reverse complement strand
GACCCTGGTGCGCCTGAAGATGCGCAACCTCCTCACCCGGGCGGTTTTCGACAAGACCTTCAAGGCGGGCGACAAGTTCAAGGAGCCGGATCTCACCATGGTCCCCGCGAGCTTTCTCTACGCAGATGGCCTGGGTGGGCACTTCATGGACCAGGAAACTTATGAGACCCACGAGATCAACACGGAGATGCTCGGCGATGCGCTGGATTTCCTGCTGGAAGGCACTCTCGTCCAGATCCAGAAATTCAACGGCAACCCCATCGGCATCCAGCTCCCCACCCATGTGGAACTGGCGGTCACCTACACCGAACCCGGTGCCCGCGGCGACACGGCTTCCGGCAACGTCACCAAGCCCGCCAAGCTGGAAACCGGAATCGAGATCCGTGTGCCGCTTTTCATCAAGGACGGCGAAAAAGTGAAGGTCAGCACCGAGACCCGGGAATTCGCAGGAAGGGCATGACCCGTAAATTCCGCCTGGGCCAGAGCCGGGAAGCCCAGGATCTGGATCACCGGGAGGTCTATTCCCACGAGCGGAAATCCGACAGCAAGCGCCGCCAGCAAGCCGCCAGCCGAATTCAGACGGGCATTGAAGTCCATGATTCCGAATCCATGCTCCGCCTCCCGGACGCGGCTCCCTGGCTGCACCTGCCCGAAGCCATCCTCATCCAGCGGCACAGCCAATGGGTGGATCTGGAACTGGCGGATGGCTCGCGGCTGATGGCCACGCTCTCAGGGAAATTGAAAGGCGTGAAGCTCGTGGTGGGGGATCGCGTCCGCTATTCCCCCGTGCCCTTGGAAGAGCCCGAACTGGTCTTCGACAAGAAGCGGCCCCAGGCCCAAGTGATCGCGGTATCGCCGCGAAAGACCCTGCTGAAACGCGGCGGCATTGATGACCGCGAGCCCTGGCAACTCATCTGCGCCAACGCCGACGAGCTTTGGGCCTGCGCGGCGGTGGTGGACCCCCCCATGCGCCCGGGGCTCCTGGAAAGGGCCCAGACCCTTGCGCTCGCGGCGGGCCTCCTGTTCCGCATCATCGTCACCAAGCGCGATCGCGCCTCGGTCAAAGACACGTTGCCAGAGCTGGATCCGCTCCGGGAGCAAGGCATTCCCATCGTCGAAACCAGCGCCACCCTAGGCACTGGACTGGACCAGATCAAGGCCCTGCTTGCGGGCCGTACCGCTGTGCTGGTGGGGCATAGCGGCGTGGGCAAGAGCACCCTGGTGAATGCGCTGATGCCGGGCTCGGGCATTCCCACCGGCGACATCAGCAGGTATGGCACGGGCCGGCAGACCACTACCGCGGCGCGCTGGTTGCCCACGCCCTTCGGGGGCACTCTCATCGATACCCCGGGCATTCGTACGCTCAGCGTCCGGGGCCTTGATCGCGACCTGCTGGCCCAGGTCTTTCCTGAGTTCCCCGGCGCGATCATCGAGGATCCCTCCGCCTTTGATCCCTTCAGCGAGGACCTGGATCTTGCCTACCCTGAGCGGCTGCTGAGCCTTCAACGGCTCTGGCAGGAGATGGACACCCGCAATCCCAACCAGAATGTCCACAGGTAGCCCATGCAAGATCGCATGCAAAGTGATTCCAGGTTCCTGGGCCTCATCTACCGGGGAGTCTTCGGCACGCTCTTCCCCCTTTTCAAATTCGCCTCGCGGAATTTCAAGCACCGGAAACGGGGCCATGAAATCGCCGACCAGGTCATGACGGCCTTCATGGACCTGCGCCCGAAATACCTGGACGCGGTGAAAGGCAACGTGGCTCAGGTGCTGGGCTTGAAAATCACCGACCCACGCGTGGATGCCACGGCCCGGAAAGTGGTCCGCAACCACGCCTACTCCTGGGTGGACTTTTTCCGTTTCGCCCAGCGCCCCCCGGAAGAAGCCCTGGAGCTAGTCAGGTCCACGCCCTCTTTCGCGCACCTGGAGCGCATCGTGGCGGAAGGGAAAGGGGGCATCCTGCTCACCGCCCACGCGGGGAATTACGAGTTGGGCGGCATCCTGCTGAGGTCCAAGAACCTCCCGGTCCACGCGGTCTACAAGCCCGACCGCTTCGAGGCCGTGGAGCGTTTGCGAGGCGACATGCGCGCTGCGGGCGGCGTGATCGGCATCCCCGTGGATGGGGTGGGCTTTACGACGCTGCCCCTGGTGAAGGTGCTCCGGGAAGGCAAGCTGGTGGGCATGCAAGGCGACCGGGACTTCAGCCTGAATGGCGTGAAGATTCCCTTTTTCGGCCGGGATGCCTTCTTCCCCCGGGGTCCCTGGGAGCTGGCCGCCATGACCGGCGCGCCTATCCTGTGCGGACTCTTCTTCATGGACGCCGACCAGGCTTTCCATGCGATTTTCACGGAACCCATCTACATCCGCGGCGGCCGCGGGGAGCGCATGAAGGAGATCGAAGCCGGCATGCGCCGTTATGTTTCGATGCTCGAAGATTTCATCCGTGCGCACCCGGACCAGTGGTACTGCTTCTATCCCTTCTGGGATGACCCTATGAGAGAGGTGGCCGGACCTGGTTGAATTCAAGCGGAATTTGACGATTGCATGACTCCCCTCCGGCTGCAGGCTGCAGGCTTCGGGTTCGCAACACCAATGGGACAGCCCGATGCGAAACGATGCTTTGCCTGAAGCCCGTAGCCTGAGGCCTGAAGCCAAGCTCGCCCTATCGTGGTGTGGGATCCGCGTGATCAAGAATCCGTACACTCAGCCCCAGGCCATCTCCCCACGGGGGATCTGCGCCGTGAGGTTCAGCTTCAGCACTTCGAAATTCGGGGAGAGATCGAAGTCGCGGGGCATGATGTAGCTCGGGTGCCGGGCCATGGATCGGGTGCGGGCGGGATTTTTTACCTCAGGATTGGCGACTCGGATCATGGGCTGGATGGGGTAATTGGCCTTGTAGAAGGCCTTGGCTAGAAGCGCCGAACAGATGATCTCGCGGCTGCCGGAGCTGCCGAAATAGAAGGTGCGGCGGCGGAATTTCCGGGGCAGCAGGTGGAAGGGCGTCAGGTAGCGCGCCAGATCGAAGATGTTGCGGCGATCGTAGCGCACGCCCAGGTGGCTGAGCACCACGGACAACACGCGATCCCGGTCATCCACCCGCAGCCCATAGGGCCGGCAGACCCGGATGTTCCGATCCTGGTATTTCGACAAGGGCATCACGGTGACGCCGTTGATCATGTCGCTTTCCACCAGCAAGGAGGTCGCCTCTTCCCCGAAGCGTTCCAGCGCCTCGGCCGCGTGGGGTCCTCCCCAGCGCAGTAGGGCATCGCCGATGTAGATGGCCGCGTGGCTCCAAGAACTTTGGGTCAGGTACATGATCATCTGGCTGATGCGGCTGTTGCCTTCCACCAGCAGGATGTCGCAGGGTTCCATGCTTTCCCGCATCCGGGGCAGGTCATTGGGCACGCGCCGCTGGTACCCCGGCAATTCGCCAGTGAGATAGCGGATCAGCCAATTGGCGATGGCGTCATGAAGGCCCATGGCTCATAGCATGAGTCCGGATCGTGCATTTGGACAGGATGAAATCGGCTGCAGGCCTCAGGCTTCAGGAGAAGAATCGCTTCGCATTGGATCGTGCTGATGCTGATGCAAACCTGAAGCCTGAAGCCTGAAGGCTGAAGCCAGCCGAGGCCATGCAATCACAAAATCCAGGTTTATCAGAACCGGTCCGAGAAGGGCTGCTTGCCGTACTTCTGATACCTTCGGGCCGCCCTTCTCTGGTACAGCCAGGCAGTGAAATCGCTGATGCCGGGAATGCGCAGGATGGGCGCCACCCAGCG
>JAJYMZ010000283.1 GCA_021786615.1 Acidobacteriota bacterium | reverse complement strand
CGGCGGCCTGACCTTTCAGCCCGTGCCGGACTACCCAGCTGGCGGCGTCGCCGCCCTTTGGGCTGATCCGAAAAGCGGCGACCTTATCGCCATCCATCGCCGCGGAAAACCGGGGGAACGGGAGAGCAGCCTCGCCCGCCTCCATGGGAACACTTGGTCGCTCATGGAGCTTCCCCCCGCTCTCCGTAAAGAACTGTTCAATAGCGTGCGCATGGACCACGCAGGCCGCATCTGGGCAAGGGGCGGCTCCCATCTCATCCGGCTGGCCACCTGGGGTGCCAAACTGGAGGACCTTTCAAGCCAGCTTCCAGGCAAACCCGCGCAATCGGGGGACGGCCTAAGCCTGGATCTCGAAGGCCGCATCTGGGCCGCCACGGATAGCGGGTTGGCCTGTTTCGAAAAGGACCGTTCCTGGGTGCTGGATGAAAGCCGTGGCCTTCCTTCTCCCTGGGCCAACGTCACCATGACTGATCGCGAGGGTTCGTTATGGGTGGCCGCTGAGGGGGTTCACCGGCTCCAGGGACGTTTCCTTTGGACGGCCTACACGCGCAAGCAGGGCCTTCCCGTGGAAGCCGTGTGGAACCTCCGCCGGAGCAGCGATGGCATCCTGTGGGCGGCCACGCCGCGCGGCCTGGCCCGCATGAAAGACGGTGGCTGGGCGCTGGTGCCCGAGAGCCGGGAGCAGACCCTCTACGCCATCGCTGAGGACCGTGACGGCGGGATCTGGGCTGGCGGTCTCCCGTCAGGGAATAAACCCAATGCGCTTTTGTACCGGCCTCCTGGCCAAGGCCCCTTCAAGGAACTCGCCCTTGCGGCGCTGAAGCTGGTGACCGTGAGCACTCTCGCCGCGGGACTCGACGGGACCCTCTGGATCGGAACCCAGGGAGGCGGCCTGCACAGGCTCGGAAGCATGGGCGGCAAACCGGGCCACGCGGTTGCCTGCGAGCGCGTGCAACTTCCAGGTGGCACGGCTGAAGAAACAATCAATCAGGTCCTGGTGGAGCGAGAAGGGTTGGTTTGGGTCGCGGGCAATCAGGGACTTTGTCTCTTCGATGGCCAGTCCTGGCGCCGCTACGGCCCGGCCGATGGCTTGAAGGACTCCAATCCCAGTGGTCTCGCAAGGGATGCCAGGGGCAACCTTTGGGTGGCCTACTGGGTCACCCACGGCCTGACTCGGCTCAGCAAACAAGGAGGCGCCTGGCAGGTCACGGGCCAGGTGCAGGACCCCCCGGAACTTTTCCGGGACGACATCGTTTCCATGGACTGCGATGCCAAGGGCACCCTTTGGTTCGGCACCACCCAGGGCGTGAAGCGCTGGGAACCAGATGGTTCGAATGCCGGCCCCTACGAAGTGTACGGACGGAGCCAGGGCCTGCCTGGGGACGACTGCACAGCCAACGCGCTCTACATCGAACCGGGGGGCGATGTATGGGTGGGCCTCAGCAGCGGCATCGCCCAGTTCCATGGCGCTTTCTATCACGGACCTCCCAAACCTCCCCTGGCCAGGATCACCCTGATGAAAACAGGAACCGGCCGCACGATTGCCTTGGGGGGAGACCTCCGCATTCCCTATCGCTGGCGCAGCGTGGAATTCGCGTTTGTCTCACCCAGCTTCCAGGATGAATCGCATCTCAAGGCGCAGTTCCGGCTCGCCGGATTTGAGGATGAATGGCGCGATACCACGGCTTGGGAAGCACGCTACACCACGCTTCCGGCGGGCTCCTACCGGTTCGAGGTGCGCTTCGGGGATGACAACGGCCAATTTGGCGAGTCCGCGTCCCAGGCGTTCCAGATCCTGACTCCCTGGTGGCAGAAGCCCTGGTTCTTCATCCTGGTGGGCATCCTGCTGGCGGGCCTGGTGATCCTGATAATCCGATGGCGGACAGCCCTGTTGCTTAGGAGGACCCAGGAGCTGGAGGCTCTGGTCAGGCAGAGGACCTCTGACCTCCTGGAATCCAACCAGGCGCTGCACCAGGCCAATCTCGCGCTGGAAGAATCCAGCATGCTGGACTCGCTCACGGGCCTCCGGAACCGCCGCTTCCTGGGCCTCCACATGCCCGATGAGGAAGCCCGCGTGCTGCGAGTCTACCGGAATTTCCTGCAGTCCGGCGAGACTGGCCTCCCTAAGGGTGAAGATCTGATCTTCCTGATGGTGGACCTGGACCATTTCAAGTTCGTGAATGATTCCCATGGCCACGCGGCCGGGGACCAGGTCCTCAAGGAAGCGGCAGGCGTGCTGCTCAAGGCCTGCCGAGAAACCGATACCGTCGTCCGCTGGGGAGGCGAGGAATTCCTGGTGGTGGCCCGCCGCACGGATCGCGCAGCCGCCTCGAACATCGCCGCCAAGATCCGCGAGACCATGGAGGCCCACCGTTTCAATTTGGGTGGCGGGAAATTCCTCCAGCGCACGTGCAGCATAGGGTTCTCCGCCTTTCCACTGCTGCCCGGCCACCCCGGCACATTCCACTGGGAAGACGCCGTAGAAATGGCTGACCAGTGCCTCTATGTGGTGAAACGCAGCGGCCGGAACGGCTGGGTGGGCGCCACCTGCGAAGCCGTTGACTTCGACATGGCCTGGGCTCCCCGAATGCTGGCGGACCTGCCGGGCCTCGCCCAGGAAGGCAAGCTGGCGCTGAGGTCCTCCTTCGAGGACCCGGAAACGCTGGTCTGGTGAGTCACTTTCCCCGCCGCGCGATTCCGAACGTCAGCGGCACGCCGCAGATCATCAGCAGCAGTCCCGCGCGCCAGCCCCAGGTGAAGCTGGTGGCGCCGATGAGGGAGCCCAGCAGCAGGCTCCCCAGGCCAATGCCCGCGTCAAAGGCGAACATGAACGTGCCGAAGGCCGCGCCCCGGCGCTCCGGCGTCACCACGCTCAGCACCTCCGTGTTGAGCAGCGTGTAAACCATCGAATAGCCCGCCCCATAGAGCAGCGCCGCCACCACGTGGCGCACCAGGCCCAGGTGATGCCCCCCCTGTTCCCAGGGACCTCCGGCAAAGGCCATGACGCTCATGCCGGAGATGGCCAGCAGCAGCATCCAGGGCAGCAGGCGCACGGGCCGCTCCCCGAATCCGATCCACCCCATGGCCAGGCGCATGATCACCATGCCAATGGCCAGGCAGGAAAGGAAGGCCGAAGGCCATTGGAACCCCAGCGAAATGGCTTCCTGGGTGCTGTAGCTGGTCATGGCGCCGTAGCTGAAGGCCACGAACAGCAGCACCGAGGCGAGCATCAGCACGGGCCGGTCCGGCCACTGCAGGGGGGGCTTTTCGTGGCTTTCCAAATGGGCGTCCGCGGGCAGGAACCGGGCCAGCAGGGAAAGCGCCAGGAAGCAGAGCGACATCAGGAGGCACATGGTGCGGAAGGAGGCGTGCTGGTAGACCGCCACGCCCACGGAGGGGCCGAAGACCACCCCCAGCGGGCTCGCGAGGCCATACCAGCTCATGCCCTTGGCGCGGTCCGCCTCGGGAAGGATGCCGCCCAGCATGGCCACCGTAGACGTGATGAGGCCCGACCACACCGCGCCGTGGATGGGCGCCAACACGTAGAAGCCCCAGCGCACGGGCAAAAATGCGTAGGCCACCATGATTAGCGTGAAGGCGGTTGCCGTGCCGACGAGGATCCGCCGATGCCCCATGCGGTCCGCCATCTGCCCCGTCACCAGCGCGCCCAGGGAGGATCCACAGGTGAAGACCGCCAGGAAGAGGCCGCTCTCAGCCCGCGACGCGCCCAGTTCCAGCAAGCGCAAAGGCGCAGTTGGAAAGAGCTGGAAGGCCGCAAAAAAAGTTAGAAAGG
>JAJYMZ010000276.1 GCA_021786615.1 Acidobacteriota bacterium | reverse complement strand
TAAAGGTGGAAGGGGCACACACGAATTGAAAAGCTTTCGGGTCACGCCACCCAGATCTCCGGCGGCACGGGATGACTCAGAAAATGCGTCATGCCTTCGCTGAAGCCGTAGGCGCCGGTGCGGCCGAAGGCGAGAAGATCGCCGGGGGCGAGATCCGCAGGCAGGTCCACTTCGCCCAGGCGATCCAGGCTCGTGCAGAGCGGGCCCGCCAGCGTGGTGCGAAGGGTGGGGCCGTCCTTTCCGATGGCGCGCACCGGAAAGGGCTCGCCCGTGAGCAGAGGCCGCAGCAGATGATTGATGCCGCCTTCGAGGATGCCGAAGCGCGTGCCTCGGCTTTCTTTGATGCGGATGACGCGGGCCAGATAGACGCCGCAGGGCGCGGCGAGAAAACGGCCCGGCTCCAGGATGAGTTCCCCCGAGAACCAGGCATGTTCGCACAGCAACTGTGCAAGACCGTGACCGAGCGCTTCCACATCCAGCTCGGATTGATCCTCCGAGTAGGCCACGCCCAGGCCGCCACCTAGATCAATTTGTTCAAACTCCAGCCCATGCTCGCGGCGCATCCGTTCTGCTAAGTCCAGCACCATGGAATGGGTGGCGAGAAGTTTTCGCGCATCGCGCTGGTTGCTGGCGGCGAAGACGTGGAGGCCGCGGATGCGGACGTGCTTCAAGGATTTCGCACGGGCGAGAATGTCCGGCAACTGCTCCTCATCAATGCCGAAGGCCGAAGGCCCCACGCCGCCGATGATGCGATTGCCTTCCTCGGCGCCAGTGGCCGGATGCACACGCAGGTTCACGGCCACTTCCGAGGCGCTGAGGCCATCAAGGCGCGCCAGGTCCTCCCAGCCCTCCGCTTGAATGCGCACCTTCATCTTCACGGCTAGTTCCAATTCCTCCCTGCGCTTTCCGGGGCCTGCGAAAAAGGCGCGCCCTGGGGGCAGGCCCAATTCCGCCACGCGATGCAATTCGCCCATGGAGGCGCAATCGAAGCTCGATCCAAGGGCGGCGAAGCGCTTGAGGAGCTCCGGATGGGGATTGGCCTTCACCGCAAAGGCAAGGCGTGCGCGGGGCGGCAACGCTGAGCGAAGGCGCCTGAATTGCGCCTCGGCGGTGGCTCCGTCATAGGCGAAGAGGGGGGTCCCATGGGCTTCCGCGAGGGTGAGGCAAGCGGCATCGTCCAATGGGAACAGACTCATCAGGCCTTCCAGAAGGGCGCCAAGCGTTTCACGCCCTCGGTGATCTGTTCGGGAAATGCGGCGAAACTCAGGCGTGCGAAAAGGTTTCCTTGAGGCCCGAACGTGGAGCCAGGGACCAGCACCACGCCGCCTTCATCGCGAAGGCGCACACAAAATCCCCAGGGGTCGGGAAGGGCCGCTTCGGGCAAGGCCATCCAGTGATAAAAGGCGCCATCCGGGGGAGCCGCGGCCTGGCCCAGGTACAGCTTCAGCGCGGCTTCCAAAGCCTCCCAGCGCACACGGATTTCGCGCCGAGCCGCTTGAAAAATGGCTTCAGAATCTTCCAGCAAGGCGAGCGCCGCGCGTTGGGCGGGATGGGCCGCCCCAGTGACGGCGTAGCCATGCACGGTGCGGGCGGGGCCCAGGTAGGCAGGATCGCCCAGGATCCACCCCACCCGAAGGCCCGGCGAACCCCAGCCTTTGCTTACGGAGGTGATGACCAGGCCGTAATCCGAGACATCCCGCAGGCTCGGAGGGCGAGTCCCGAAGTGCAGATCAAGGTAGACCTCGTCGCTGATCAGCATGACGCCCCGGGCCCTGCAGGCCTCGGCGATGCGCCGCAGTTCCTCAGGAGTGGTGGCGCCGCCGGTGGGATTCGAAGGTGAATTGACCACCACCGCCTTGATGTTGGCGTTGGCTTCCAGCGCCGCGATCAAGGGCGCGGCCTTCAGGCGGAAGCGATCTTCCGCATCCAAAGGATAGAAGGCCGCTTCGGCACCGGCCATGTGGGCCAGGGAGGTGTAGGCAGGGAAGTAGGGATTGGGAACCAGCACCTCGTCGCCGGGGTTCAGGAAGGCGAGGAACAGGGAGAAGAGCGCGCCCTCGCTGCCGCAGGTGATCAGCACTTCATCCCGTGTCGCGTGATGAAAATGGGCCACGGCATCGCGCAGTTCCGTGAGGCCAAAATTGGGACCGTAGGGACAGGGGCCCGAGGTTTCCTTCAACGCTTTCAAAGCCGCCCGGGGCATGTCCCAGGTGGGCTCGCCCAGACCCAGCGGAATCGCCGATGGTGGAGCGCCTTCGCTTAGGATGCGAATGGGGGAGGGCTTGAGTTGGGCGAGGCGGAGGGCGGGCTGCGGCATGACTTGATCGTCGCCTGTCGGGCCGCTCATCGCAATGCGTCTTCGAGGGTGGTGGCCGCATCGGTCCGCGCATCGCGGTATTT
Organism: Acidobacteriota bacterium; assembly: GCA_021786615.1. Taxonomy (GTDB): domain Bacteria; phylum Acidobacteriota; class Holophagae; order Holophagales; family Holophagaceae; genus JANXPB01. The sequence continues at coordinate 1,401 of JAJYMZ010000276.1, read as the reverse complement.
CACGATCATGGGCGCAGAGACCTGCAAGCCATTGACCTTCGCGAAATCGCCGCTGGCGGGCCTGGAGCCCTGCACCACCACGGCCCCCTCGGGGACTTCCTTCCGCCACTCCTTGCCGTTTATCAAATCGTAAATGACGGTGGAGCCTGTGATGATGACGCCGCTGGCCAGCACTGCCCGGGCGCGCACGTGGATGCCTTCGAAGAGACCCACTAGCCCGCCGACGAAGACATCGTCCTCGATGATCACAGGGCGCGCGCCAGCGGGTTCCAGCACGCCGCCGATTTGGGCCGCGGCGCTCACGTGGACGCGCTTGCCCACCTGGGCGCAGGAGCCCACCAGGGCGTGGCTGTCCACCAGCGTGCCTTCATCCACATAGGCGCCCACGTTGACGTAGGCCGGGGGCATGATCACAACGCCCTTTGCGATGTATGCGCCGCGCCGCAGCGTGCTGCCGCCGGGCACGATGCGCACGCCGTCTTCCAAGGTGAAGGACCGCGCGGGGTAGGCGCTCTTGTCGAAAAAAGCGAAGCCCGGCACCGAGAGATCCTCCATGGCTGAATTCCGGAAGCCTGACAGGATGGCCTGCTTCACCCAGGTGTTGACGCGCCAGCCACCCTTCCCATCGGGTTCCGCGGCCCGCAGGGATCCCAATTCCAGGGCCTTGAGCAGGGCCTCATGGGCTTCTGGCTGGCGCGGATCCGAGGCGATGGCCTCGGCGCCCTGGCCATAGAAACTTTGCAGATCGTCAAGGTTCATAGGGAGATTCCCGGCAGGGTGCCTTCGGCGGCGAGACAAAGCGCTTCGGCGAGGCGCTCACGGGTGGAGGCCTCCGGCGGCGTGAGGGGCAGGCGCAGCATGTCGCCGCCGAGGCCCAAGAGCTTGAGGCCCGCCTTCAGCGGGATGGGATTGCTTTCCACGAACAGCGCGTTGATGAGGGGCAGCAGCCGGGCCTGGTGGGCCTGGGCATCTTCGTAGTTCCCTGCCAGCGTGGCGTCAACGAGCGCCTTGGTCTCCCGTGGCAGCAGGTTGCCGACCACCGAGATCAGGCCTTTGGCGCCGGCCGCGATGCTGGGGAGCGCCAGATTGTCGTCGCCGGAGAAAAGCGTTTTTCCGGGGGGAAGGCTGCTGGCTTCTTCGACGAGCTGCCCCAGATTGCCGCTGGATTCCTTCAGCGCCACAACCTGGGGATTCTCCCAAAGCCTGGCCAGGGTGGAAGGCGCAAGGTTCTGGCCCGTGCGGCCGGGCACGTTGTAGACGATGATGGGCAGGCCCGGCGCTGCATCCGCCACGGCCCTGTAATGGGCCACGAGGCCCGATGGGGTGGGCTTGTTGTAGGGCGGCGTCACCACCAGCACGCCTTCGGCGCCGAGGTTCTGCGCCCGGGCGCACCAGCTCGCC
>JAJYMZ010000009.1 GCA_021786615.1 Acidobacteriota bacterium | reverse complement strand
TCCTGGTGGGCGCCCGCGGCCTGAAGGAGGGCCTGATCGAAGTCCGGGACCGCCGCACCAAGGCCGTCGAGAAAGTCCCCCCTGGTCAAATCCTGGAGCTGGTGCAGAATGCTAAAAACCGCATCATGGAAGAGCTATCGTCAGCTGGAGGGAGATAAGGAATGGCCGAGGGTCCCATCTACCTGACCACCTTCATCGAAGGCGTGCTGGTGCATGGCTCATCGAACCCATCGGTGCTCCTGGTGCCTTCGGTGCATTCCCCGCACCGCGGACTGCTCATGCCGCCCCAAGTCCCCTGGGCTCCAGGATTCCTGCCGCCAGCCCTGCTCCAGAACCTCATTGATGCCACCTGGAAGATCCCCTTCAGGTTCGCAGACAGCAGCAAGCTCCCGGTGGTCTTCGACGAGCGCACCTCCCGCCTGCCCACGCCCTGGCTGCTGCGGCTGGAGGGGCTCGAGGGCCAGCAGCGCCTCTACCTCACCCACCTCCTGCGCTGCAAGGCCTCCCAGGACCAGCTCCCCACGCCTCCCGATGGCGGTCTCTGGCTCACCGAAAGCACGCTTCAGGCCATGGATATCGTGGGCGGCGTGAAACGGCTTTGCCAGGCGGCGCTGTGGGCGGTGAAAGAGGGATGAGGGACAAGTCCCAAATGCTAAGTTGAGAGTCGAGGGTCGAGAGTCCAGAGTTAATCTGTCGCGAGGCTCCTCGTCCTTCAATCGCCAATCCAAAATCCAAGTCTCAAGTTATGCCTATGGGCTTCAATTTTGTAACACCGTAATATTTCTTAAATTAATGGTTTACCGTTCAAGTTAAAAATCGCCAGAAAAAGGCGCCGGAAGGCGCCCTTTTTTCCTTAACTCTCGACTCTCGACTCTCGACTCTCAACTCAGCTCGAACGCGTTGAAGAAGTAACCCACTTCGAATGCGGCGCTCACCGGGCTGTCGGAGCCGTGGGTGGCGTTGCGGCCGATGTTGGTGCCGAAACGTTTGCGGAGCGTGCCTTCCGCCGCGTTGGCGGGATTGGTGGGGCCCATGAGATCGCGCCATTTCAGGATCGCGCCATCCCCTTCCAAGCACATCATCACCACCGGGCCTTCGGTCATGAAATCTTCCAGTTCCTGGTAAAAGCCTTTGCCCACGTGTTCGTGATAGAAGCCTTTGCAGATGCCGGCGCTCAGACGCACGCGCTTGAGGCAGCGGATCTCAAGGCCGCTCTGCTCGATGGCGCTGATGATCTCGCCCACGTGGCCGGCTTTCACGGCATCCGGTTTGATGATGGCGAAGGTGCGTTCGAAGGACATGATTTCTCCTGGACCCTTAAGTGTGCCTGGGTGATGGAAAGCTAACAAGCGCAAAGGCTTAAAAGTCCGCCACGAAGACACTCAGCGCGACTGGGGCCGCAACCAAACTTAGGGAGATGTCAGGCCGCGCTGAGTGGATATGAAAACGCTTCAGGCCCTTTCAGGTTGGGGTCCACGAGCTTGCGAATTTGGACAGATCAAAGGCAGTGGCGGTCCAAAAAAAATAGTGATGGCGCGGAGCGCCCTCTTCCGCATCCCCTCCACCCCCTTCATCCCTGTTTTAGAAGCTTTTTTTAATAGGTGATTGTGTACTGAGATGAATCGGAAAGGAAAAGCTAGCCAGGATAGAGGGGATGCAGGGGATGAACAAGCGGATCCAGTTTTTGACTTGAACTGCTTTGATCCCCAGCCGAGTAGTATTTTTATCTAGGTTCCCCCCATGACCGGACTCATCCCAGCCCATCTCGATCACCGCCGCTCCTGGGAGGAGTTCATCTACTGCTACCCGGTGGTCTCGCGTCGTTCCAAGGGGGTTTCCCTGGGCGTGAACCTGAATCCCGACAAGGTCTGCAACTTTGATTGTGTCTATTGCGAAGTGGACCGCACCAAGCCCGGCAGGCGCCGGGACATAGATCTGGATCTTTTGGAAAGCGAGTTGTCGGATCTCCTGGATCTCACGCTGGACGGGAGCCTGTTCACCTTCCCCCCCTTCGATTCAACGCGGCTTGAACAGCGGCGGCTCAATGACATCGCCTTCAGCGGCGATGGCGAGCCCACCACCGCCAAGGAGTTCCCGGAAGCGGTGGAGCGCGTCGCGCATCTCAAGTGGCAACGCGGATTGGAGGACGTGAAGCTCGTGCTCATCACCGATTCCAGCCGCCTGCAGGCCCGGGAAGTGGTGCAGGGCCTGGATACTTTGATGGCCAACAACGGCGAAATCTGGGCCAAGCTGGACGCGGGCACCGAGGCCTACTACAAAGAGATCAACCGGACCTCGATTCCCTTCGATCGTATCGTCGAAAATATTGAAATTACGGCGCGATTAAGACCACTTACCATCCAGTCCCTTTTCTTGAGCTGGAAAGGGCAGGGTCCGTCCAAGGCCGAAGTGGCCGCCTACTGTGATATTTTGCGCCTCATCCAGGGCATGGGCGGCCAACTGCAGGGACTCCAGCTCTACACTGTGGCGCGGCCAACGCCGGAGCCCGAAGCAAGACCGCTTCGAGCTGCTGAGCTGGATGCGCTGGCTGACCAGGTCCGCGAGAGCCTGCCGACTGTCCCCATTGAAGTCTTCTATGGCCCCGAGGAAAACAGTTGGTGATTCGCAAGACCATCGCTGCCTGTCTGCTGCTGGCGTTGGCCTGCGGCCGCAAGCCTGTGCCGCCCAAGCCGGATCCGGACGCGGCCCGGTTGCCCAAAGTGCTTTCCCGGGTGCGCTTGGTGGCGGTGGGCGACATCATGATGCACGGCGATGTGAAGAAGGCCGCCCTGCAATCGCCGGATCAGCAGGAGGACGGCTTTCCCAGCCTGTGGGCGGATGTGGAGCCCTTGCTGAAGGAAGCGGACATCGCTTTTGGCAATCTGGAAACGCCCGTGGCGCCTCGCTTGGGGAATCCAGGAATGCCCTTCCAGTTCAATGCGCCCGAAGGCCTCCCCAAGGCGCTTCGCGCCAGCGGCTTCACGGTGCTCTCAACAGCCAACAACCACGCCTTCGACCAGGGCGGGAAGGGCGTGCTGGAAACCCTGGAGCGATTGCAGGAAGCGAGCCTCCTGACCGTGGGAAGCGGTGAGAACCGCGCACAGGCAGAACAATCCAAGATTGTTGAAAAAAATGATATCAAATTCGCTTTTTTGGCATTTACGGACCTGTTCAATGTGGATTTGAACCGCAAAGCCTCGGAGCCCTGGGTGCGCCCCCTGGACCTGGAACCCGCCAAGGCAGCCGTCAGGGCCGTCCGTTCCCGGGCTGACGTGGTGGTGCTGAGCCTCCATTGGGGCAACGAGTACCAGCACGGACCCACCCAACGCCAGCGGGACACGGCGAAAGCCCTGGTGGAAGCTGGCGCGGACCTGATCCTTGGCTCCCACCCCCACGTGCTCCAGCCCGTCGAACAGATTGAAGCCGGAAGCCGCAAGGCCATCGTGGCCTACTCTCTGGGAAATTTCATCGCCAACCAGGATCGCTTCTATCGTGCGGACCTGTTCCCGGTGGCGGGCGGCGACAATCGGGATGGGGCATTGCTCTGCGTGACTTTCACGAAGGAAATAGATTTAAACGGACATGAGAGTGTGAAGCTCAGAAATGTGAGTTATGAACCCCTATGGACTGAAAACAATGCGCGTGATGCTAAATCCGGGAAGGTGGCCCGGAGGGAAGTCCGTGTCATCCGGGTGGACGCGGCCCTGGAACGAGCCCGCAGGGAATTGGACCGCCTGGCCAAACCGGACCCCAGCATTCAGGAGCAAGCTCGCCGTGACGAGATCATCAGGGTCCAGGAGCGCTTCAGGACGCTGCTCT
>JAJYMZ010000251.1 GCA_021786615.1 Acidobacteriota bacterium | reverse complement strand
GCACCCTGAAGGTGAAGGATTCGGTGTAATACAACTCCACCTCCTGGGCGTTGTGGGCCTTGTAGCCGATGGCCAGATCCTGTCCCACGGTCATTTCGAAATCGCCGCCCCGGCGCGATAGCACCGCGCCGCCCTCCAACACCGGGCTCCAATGGATGCCACCCTTGACCAGGGCCTGGATCCGATCCCGCAGCGGGTAGGCCTCCGGGTCTCCCACCATCAACCACTTGTACGGCTCCGTTCCCAGCACCAGCGCGAAAGGACCGCCGATCTCCGCCTCCTGGATGGCCAGCAGGGCCAATTCCACAGACTCGGTGAGCCTGCTTCGATCGGCACTCAAGGGCACCGGCGCATGGCTGGACGCTTCGAGCATGCCCCGGATTCCGGCGCCATCGAAGCCCCGATAGATGGCCATCTCCTCGAAGGCGGCCACCTTCCGCGCGGCTTCCGTCAAAGCCCCCAGATCCGGGTTCTTCGCGCCGCGTTCCATGTCATCCAGTTCCCAGATCCGGAGCTTGAAGGGCACTCGGATCTCCACGAGGGGGAGGACCTTGTGCATGCCCCAGCCCACACCGTCGCCCGCGTCTCCAGACCTCACATCCAGCCTCCCCAGGTTCACGGCGGCAAACTGCCAGCCGTGGGGTCCGCAGAAGTCCACCAGTTTCCGTCCCGAGAGATTTCCCTTCAGGATGCGGGAGCTTTGCAGTTCGATCTGCTTCCATGCCTCCTCGGAGATGGGCGCCATTTCGCGCCTGAGTATGTCCGTCATGACAGTTCCTCCTGGGCCACGGGCCCGCTCATTTCAGGTTTCCCAGTCCCAGCCCGCTCCCATTCGCCGGCTGGGGCTTGTCCGCCCTCGCCAGGGAGAGGATGGGCCCGGATGTGAACAGGAACTTCCGCATCTGGACATCGAACCCCGGCATCGCCCGCCGCAGCCATTCCAGCAGCATCATGGCGTGCTCCATTTCATCGTCGCGGTTATGGGCGAGGATGGCCTTCAGGGACTCGTCATCCGACAGGTCCACCCGTTGGTGGTAATAGTCAATGGCTTCGAGTTCCTCCTGCAGGCTGGCCAGGGCCCGATGGATGTTGACCGCCTCGTTTGAAAGGCCGGTTTCGATTTGTCCGCTGCTCATGGGTTGCCACCTTTCTTGCGGCTGATGCACCGTTCGCGGGAGAGCCGGCCATGTCTCCCCTCAGGTTCGGCACAGGCGCCGGGCTTGGTGATGTTCTTCCGGAAACGGTTCGGCTCGCTCAGCTCATCCAGTTCATTGCGCGGATCCGAACTGGCGAGCGCGCACAATTCCCGGTGTGAAAAGAGCGCCGTGCGATCGTCCGATCGAACGGGCACGAAGGGCTGGATGGGCTGCTTGGGTGGATGGATCTTGCCAGGCGGCATTGGGGAATCCTTAGGGTGAGGTGGCGTTCATTCAAGAAGGTGGGCTTCGGTGGAGTACCTGAGCGCGATGGGCCTCCTGGGGATTTTCAACGTGGCAGTGAGGTAGTCCGGCGTGGGGACCATGGCCCTCAGCCCGTTGTCAAAAGTGAGGAGCAGCCCGCGGCCCACTTGCTCCGTCCTGATTACAGAACGCTGCTCGTACTGGTTCTGGAGGTCGTGGTGCCAGGGGATGGCAGCAGGATAGACCGCGAGGTAGCGCTCCACGGTTTCGTCCATGAAGGTCGCGTAGTTCTCGAGCAAGATGCCGAAGGCTTCCTCGAAGCCTGGCATGGGATCCATGGAGAGCCCGCTGGCGCGAAGGAAGTCCGCGGCTTTTTCTTCGGCGATGAATTCCTTGCCCTCGTTGGTCCAGTGGCCGCCTGCCAGCCAAGGGGACCAGCGCATCCCTCCCGTGGAAACGAGGCTCACTTTCCCGAGCCGGACGGCTGTCTCCGGTTCGTGGCCGAAGATCAAGTCTATGCCCACATAGGCCTCATACAGGGCGTTCCCCAGATAATCCACCCGTTGTTCGGGGCGGTCGTGAAGGACCACCGCCCGCAGCGGAAGCCCGGCGAACATTTCGGCGATCTGCGCCGTGGCACCTTTCGCGGAGGCCGCATCGAGGCGCGCGATGAAGGCCGCGTGGGCCTCTTGCAGAGTGGCCAGGCTCACCACACCCTCCGGAGACCTGCCGTCCTCATAGGGAAGCGGAAATTCTGTCCACTTCTTCGCCATGGCCGGCAGCACACCCTGGAAGAGGATCATCACCGGATCCCGGTCCCAGTCGAAGCGCGGCCGGTAGCCGCCTTCGCGGCAGACGTTGAACCACTCCGCTCCGGGCATGACGTCGCCGGATTTGTAGATGAGATCCGCATCCAGGAGGACTCTCAGCGTCTTGCTATCACCGTCATCCAGGACGTAGGCCTCCAACTCATGGCCACCCAGCGAAGCCCGCGAGGATTCCAAGTAGGGATTGTCCTGCATCACCCTCGGCTTGAAAGGCAGATTGAGCATGAAGGGGACTTTCAGGTCTGGTTCCATCGCGCGCTCCCGGTTGATTGGCCTTGCCTTCGTGTTTCGCGCCACAGTCATAGCCGCGCACTTCGCAGCCGCCAGACGTGTCCGATGGCCACGGCAGAACTCAAGCTCGAGGCTGTGCCCGCGATCTTTGGGCTCCGTTCTGCTCCTTTGGGAGGTCTATCCGCAGCAGCTTCCGGCCTTGGTCTCTAGCTTGGCCCCGATGGGAATGGACATGAATTTCTGCAGGCAATGGGCGCTGCAGAAGTAGGATGTCTTCCCATCGCGTTCTGCATGCAATGCAGTGGCGGGGGCGACGGTCATTCCGCAAATAGGGTCTTTGGTCACGGATTTCGTTTCTTTCATGGTCATCTCCTTCATGGTTGGTGCGGTGCAGGATTCTGATCCGGGCTTTCACTTCAAGCCTTTGACCGGGAAATCCCGAATCAGGATTCCGCGGCGACTACTGGGTGATGCCATCGCCAGACACAACCAGTTCCACGCGGCGGTTTTCTTGCCGGCCGGCATTCGTTTCATTGGTCGCGATGGGGTCCCCTTCTCCAAACCCTTTGGATGTGACCGAATCGGCGGAGACACCCTGGCTGACTAGGTAACTCCTCGTGTTTTCGGCCCGCTGCTCCGACAGGCGCTGATTGAATTCTTCGCTGCCATTGCTGTCCGTATAGCCGTCCGCCTCGATCTTCAGCCCCGTGTGGGCCGAAAGGATCCCGGCGATTTTCGCGAGCTTTTCCCGGGCCACGGGCAGCAGCGTCGCCTTCCCGCTCTGGAACAGCACGCCGGACATGTTCACGATGATGCCCCGGGCCGTAGCGCGGGTCTGGAGAATGGTATTGAGCTGCTCCATCAATTTGGAGCGGAGCCCTTCATTCCTGGACTGGAGGCCTTCGTTCTTGGACTGGAGACCTTCGTTTTTGGATCTTAGACCTTCATTCTTGGACCGCAGGGCTTCATTCTGCTCTTCAGCCAGCTTGGCTGCCTGGAGCGCCGCTTCCTTGGCGGCAGCGGCTCTGGCGGCTTCCAGCTTGGCGGAATCCAATTTGTCCTGGGCTATCTTCCGGTCCATGGCCAGCTGCTCCGCTTCCTGTCGCTGGATGGCCAGCAGACGGGCATCTTCAGCCCGCTGGACCGCCTCCCGGGCCATGAATACTTTGCCCTTTTTCCCACCCTCGTTGGTCTCCGCCTGTGTGAGGTAATCCGCGGCTTTCCCGAAGGCCTCCGGGGCGAAACTTGGGGCTCCCGATGCCCGGGCGATACGCACCGCATTGCGGGCCTGGTAAACCTCGAACGGAGTCTTTTTGTCCATGGCCATGGGCTCCGTCGCGCCCAGGTTCAGGTTGTACTGGCC
>JAJYMZ010000074.1 GCA_021786615.1 Acidobacteriota bacterium | reverse complement strand
GCGACTCCCGTGGGCAGCTGGCACTGGGGCGAAAGCAGAATGAACTTGAGGGGCACCCGATCCAGGAGGGCCAGCAGGGGGGCGATCATCAGGCCTCCCTCATCCACGGGAAGGCCGTGAAGGCGCAGCCCAGGAAGCCCTCCCAGAAGCCCCCGCACCACCGGGTCCCCAGGATCTTCCATGGCCGCGTCCACTCCCTCTGGGCCCGACAGCGCCTGGGCCACTAGGTTCAGGGCCATGCCGGTTCCCCGGGTGATGAGGATCCGTTCCGGATCCACCGAGAGGCCGCGCTGTTCCCCGAGGTGCGCGGTCAAAGCCTGGCGCAGGCGTCGCTGGCCCTTGTATTCCTCCACTCCCAGCAGCTCCGTGGCCTTGAGGCGCATGGCCCGGGGATAGGCTCTGGCCATGGCTTCGGTGGGCGCCAGACGCACATCCGCCCGGGGTTCGGTGAAGTCCATCTCCTGGGGCATGGGATCCGTCATGGGGGGAAAGCGGGATGGAAGATCGAACCCAGGGGCGGTGGGCGGACCACCCTCGATCGCCCCCCCGGCCGGAAGGGGCCGTTGGTTCTTCACGAATACCCCCGCGCGTTCCCGCGCATCCACCCAGCCCTGCGCTTGCAGCTCCGAAAGCGCCGCCAGCACTGTGTTCCGATGGACACCGAGCCGCTTGGCCAACTCCCGGACGCTGGGAAGCGCCACTCCGGGAAGGATGCGCCCGTGCCGGATGGCCTCTTCCAATCCGCGGGCCACCTGGAGATAGAGGGGGTCCAGGCAATCTGGATCGAGTTGAAGGTGGAGATCTTGCGCGCGCATGGGCTGATGACCTGGATGTGAGGGACCGTTTCAGGATAACCAGTGCGCTCCAGGTTGTTCTGGCACAGGGAAAAAGGTGGCATCTGTACCTGTTGGCGGGTGCTGGGCCGGTTTAGGTTTGACCCAGTCTCCTGGAGTCCCCCATGCGCCCCGCGATGCTGCTTCGATGGTTGTTCAGCCCCCTGTTCGTCCTTCTGCTGGCGATCCAAGCTGCCTGTGGTGGCGGCGGAGGCTCGGATCCGGTGGGAGGGAATGGCGGGGGGACGCCCAGCTTCTCGCTCTCCCTGAATCCTTCCAGCCTCACCGTCCAGGGGGGCGCTTCCGGAACGATGCTCGTGACCGTGACACCCCAAGGAGGGTTTAACGCCTCGATCTCCTGGTTCCATTCCGGGCTTCCGTCCAGCGTGATACCCACCATCGGGCCCGCCGGAGCCGCCATGACTTACAACTTGCAGTTGGCCGTGGACAACACCGCGCTGGCAGGCAGCTACCCGTTCACGCTCACGGGGAAATCCACCGGCGTCGCCGACGCGATCGTGCAAGGCACATTGGTGATCCAGAACGCGGGTAACCCTTCCTTCAGCCTATCGCCCAACCCCTCGAGCATCTCCATCACCAAGGGGTCCTCGGGCTCAGTCGTGGTGGCAGTGAATCCCAGCGGCGGCTTCTCTGGAACCGTTGCATTGAGCGCTTCGGGCCAGCCTGCGGGCGTCACCGTGGACTTCAGCCCCTCATCGGCCACCACCAGCAGCAACGCCACATTCTCGGTGGGCTCCTCGGTGGCTGTCGGCACCTATCCCATCACCATCAACGGCACCGCCCCGGGCGCCCCCAATGCCTCCACCACCGTCAGCCTGGTGGTGACGCATCTCTCGGGTGGCACCCAGATCACCATGATCCCTTGCCTCCAGCAGAACGATGTCATCTTCTTCGCCGTCCAGGATGGCACCGGGCCCTGGACCGAGGTCGCGGGGAACAGTGGCGCCTATTCCTTCTCCCTGGCCTCCGGACGGGGCGCGGTGGCCATCACCCTGCGGGACCAAGTGAAACCGGACGGGATCTACACCATGGTGCTCATGGGCTCCACCTCCGAACTCGCAATGCAAATGCAGGAGCCCTGCCCGAGTTTCCAGCCAGTGAGCGGAACCTACACTGCTGGAGAAGGGCACTTGGTATCGGTGGCATTGGGCATCGCAGGAATCACGAATTTCGCCGCTCTCGCGGGAGGTGGCAACTCCTGGACCACCTCCACCGTGATGAAAAAACCGCTGGGGGATCTGTTCGCCGCGGAGTCCATTCCGGGGGGCGCCACCTTGAAATGCATCCTGCGGCGGGATATCCCACTCTCGGGGTCAAATCCCTCGGTCGGCGGGGACCTGAATTTTGGCGGGGCAGAAGCTTTTATTCCGGGTTCGGCGGCGATCACCCTCTCGGGTCTCGCATCCAGCGGCCAGGTGATCACCGGAATCTGCCACCTCTGGAATCCTGGTCTGGATGTCGGAGTGGTGGGCTCCAGCTTCTCCTTCGGCGGGGGCGGCCTTCCCCCCATCGCCGTGGTTCCTGCTTCCAAGCTGCGCGCCGGGGATCTTCAAGGCATCACGGCCACGGCCATGCCACCAGACTACGCAACCAGCAATGGCACGTCTCCGATGCTTCTCAGCCAGTACTGGATGGCCACGCCTCAGGATGTGACCCTCAATTTCCAAACTCCGGCCACCCCGCCAACGGTCAGTCTGTCTCAATCGTCACCCCATCCCCGATTGCGTTTCACCTCGAATTTCGCGGCGCCCTACTCCACGTCCTTCATCTTCAACGTGGTTCAGGTCCAAGGCAGCACTTCGTCCCGCGGGTGGCAGATCCTCATGAGTCCCGGCTGGATCAACAGCGGTGGAAGCTTTCCTGTGGACACGCCTGACCTGACCTCCGTGGCCGGTTGGAATTCATCCTGGGACCTCTGGCCAGGGGTGAATTTGCTTTGGAACACCGTCAACTCGGGATCTTCGGCCGGGAATGCGCGGGTGGATGGGGGCAGGCAATGGACCTGCAACTACACGGCCGAAATCATCCCATGAATCTTTAATTTCCTTCACTCAGGAGCAAGTATGCGGACGACCCGCCTGTACCCAATTGTTGGCATCCCAGCACTGATCTCCATGCTTGGCTGCAGCACCGGAGGCGACGCCCCTGGACAGCCCGCCGTGGTGGCCCCCAGCATCACTTCGCAGCCCGCGGCTCAATCCATCATCGCCGGGCAGAATGCCAGCTTTTCGGTCACCGCGACCGGTACCTCCCTCCGCTACCAGTGGCGGCGCAGCACCGATGGCGGCGCCAGTTTTACCGACATGGCAGGCGCGGCCAACGCCACCCTCGCCCTGACAGCCGTGCCCCTGGCGGACGATGGCCATCAATACCGCGTGATGGTGAGCAACAGCGCGGGCAGCGTCACCAGCAACGCCGCGTCGCTGACCGTCAACCCGGCTCCAGTCATCCCCGCCTTCACCACCCAGCCCGCCAATGCGACGGTAACCGCGCCCAGCACCGCGACCTTCAACGTCGTCGCCACCGGCACTCCGAGCCCCACCCTGCAATGGCAGTTGAGTACTGATGCGGGCAGCAGCTTCGCTGATATCGCCGGTGCCACCGCCAACAGCTATACCACGCCCACCACCAGCACCGCTGACAACGGAAATCAGTATCGCGTCATTGCCACCAATGGTTCCGGCGCAGTCACCAGCACCGCCGCCACGCTGACGGTCAATTCCGCCGTCGTGCCGAAGGCTTGGGGAACAGCCGCAGCCATCGAGACCGGCAACGATGGGGATGCCGCAGATCCCCAGATCGCCATGGACGCCAACGGCAATGGCCTAGCGGTATGGCGGCAGTCAGACGGCACGCGCAACAATATCTGGGCCAACCGCTACACCCATGGCACCGGCTGGGGCACGGCGGCGCTTATCGAGACCGACAATGCAGGTGATGCCGACTCTCCTCAGGTCGTTTTCGACGCCATCGGCGATGCCTTGGTGGTATGGCGGCAATCCGATGGCACCCACACAAGCATCTGGTCCAAACGCTACACTGCCGGCACCGGCTGGGGCGCCGCCCTCCTTCTCGAGGCGGACAACGCCAATGACGCCCATAGCCCCCAGATCGCCAGCACTGCCAACGGGACTGCGGTGGTGGTGTGGGTACAGACCAATGGATCGAGCTACAACACCATCCGGGCCAACCGCTACACCCCCGGCACGGGCTGGGGCACGGCGGTGGCCATCGATACGGACAGCGCAGGTTATGCCAGTGATCCACAGATCGCCATGGATGCCAACGGCAATGCCGTGGCGGTGTGGAGCAAGTCCGACGGCACACGCTTCAACATCGTGGCCAACCGCTACAGCGTCGGCACTGGCTGGGGCACGGCCGCCCTCATCGAGACCAACAATGTTGGCAGCGCCTATGGCCCCCAAGTTGCCTTGGACACCAACGGCAATGCCTTGGCGGTGTGGGTCCAGTTCGATGGTGAGAACAACAAAATCGTGGCCAACCGCTATACCAACGGCTCCGGCTGGGGCACACCCACGCTCATCGAGACTGGCAACGCCGCCAATGCCATTGCGCCACAGCTTGCCTTCGATGCCGGAGGAAATGCGCTCGCGGTGTGGTCCCAATACAACGGAACGCGCTACAACATCTGGTCCAACCGCTACACCGATGGCATTGGTTGGGGCACGGCCGCCCTCATCGAGACCGACGATGCGGGCCATGCCTCCGACCCCCAAATCGCCTTCGATGCCAGCGGCAATGCCCTGGCAGTATGGCGCCAATCCGATGGCGCGCGGACCAATATCTTGGCCAACGGCTACACCAGTGGCACCGGCTGGGGCACGGCAGTGCTCGTCGAGTCCGACAACGGCAGCGCCGATAAACCCCAGATCGCCAGCGAGGCGGATGGCAATGCCATGGTGGTCTGGCCGCAGCACGACGGCACGCGCTTCAACCTTTGGGCCAACCGCTTTCAGTAAGTTCTGCCTAGACTTAGGTCCAGCGAGCCCCGGGCCGGCCCTTCCATAACCAGATGATGTAGTCCACGTTCGAGTTTCTCCCGCCCTTGTCCTTGAGCCTGGTCATGCATTGACCGCGGTGGTGCTGGGTGTGCATAACGGCCTGAAGGAGCGCTTCGCCAATATTGATGACGCAAGGTGGTTCTGGAAACCAGGGAATCAAGACTTTCTGCTCCAGGGAAGCCTCGTTCCAGTGCTCCAGCGTCTCCGCCAGTTTTGCGTGATTGGTGGTTCAGCAGATCACGCAGATGTTCGAGCATGAAACCTCCGTTTCACCATGCATCCCGCACGCTCCTTCCTGCTTCCGCATGTCGCAGGGCCCGCAGTCCGATGTCCTTGCGGTATTGCATACCGGGCCAATGAATGGAGTCCAGGCCCTCCTGGATCCGTTGGCGGGCAGAAGCCAAGTTCCCGGCGTGGGTGCTGAGATTGATGACGCGGCCGCCGTTGGTCACCCACCGGCCATCCAACTTCTTGGTGCCCGCGTGGATCACCGTGACCGAAGGCGTTCCCACATCAATGGGTACGCCCATTTTAGGCGCGCCGGGATAGCCTTCGGCTGCCAGCACGACGGAGATCGCGCAACCCGGATTGAGTTTCACGCGTTCCCGGTCCAGCCGTCCCTCGGCCACTTCCAGCAGGAGCTGGGGCAAGTCCTCGTTCAGCAACTGCATGAGCACTTGGGTCTCTGGATCGCCAAAGCGGCAGTTGTACTCCAGCAGCCTGGGGCCGTCCGCGGCCCACATGACGCCGAGAAACAAGACTCCCCTGGCATTCAGCCCTTCCTGCTGGAGCCCACGCACCGTCGGCACCACCAAGGCATCGCGGAGCAGGGTGCTGTCTTCCGCTTTCAGGAAAGGGATGGGTCCGAAAGCTCCCATGCCTCCGGTGTTCGGCCCCTTGTCCCCCTCGAAAATCCGCTTGTGGTCCTGGCAGGGCGGCAGCATCACGTAGCGCGCGTGGGTGGCGTCCACATCCACCAGCACGTGTTGGCTCAGCTCCATGCCGAAGAGCGGCGCTTCCAGCAGCACAGTTTTGGAAGCCTCGCCGAATTGCCCATCCAGGAAGCTGCGCAAGGTGGCCAGCGCCTCCTCCTGGGTCGCCGCCAGCACCACGCCCTTCCCCGCGGCCAGGCCGTCGGCCTTCAGCACGATGGGGTAGCCATGGGTCCAGGCGCTGATGATGGCTTCGCCGTTGTGCAGTTCCGAAACGCTGACGCTCGCGGCGCAGGGGATGCGATAGCGATGCATGAAATCTTTCGCGAAGGATTTGCTCCCTTCCAAGCGGGCGGTGTTCGCATCATGGCCGAACACAGCCAGGCCGGCGGCCCGAAGTCCATCTGCAAGACCCGCCACCAGGGGGCCTTCGGGACCGATGATGGAAAGATCCGGACGATGTTCCGCTGCCCATTTCACGATTCCCGCGATGTCTTCCAGCCTGTATGGCAGGCAGGTTCCCAGGTCCCCGACCGCGTCGCTGCCCGGCGCGGCGAAAAGCTCCACCGGCGTCGGGGCGGCCTTCAGTTTCAAGGCCATGGCGTGTTCCCGGCCACCGGAACCGACGAGCAGGATCTTCATGGGCGCTTCTCCAGGTGGTCCAATATCGCCGAATTACTTTGGATCATTTTGCAAGACCTTCTTAAGTCAAAACTACACTCGCAGAGGTTCACAGAGAAAGCGGAGGATCGCGGAAAAATAAAATGCGTGAAAGGAAACCTCTGCGTGCCTCATTTCCTCTGCTTACCTCTGCGAGCGTTTTTATTCCCCAGCCGCGTGAACCAAATTTTCCATGTGTACAACACGAGTGCCCGATCTGGACAGCCTACTTGCACGCCAGCCAACTCCCGCCTGTCCGCACTTCCGCGGCCAGCTTGACGCCCAGGGGCACCAGGTCGTCGGCGCCTTCCATGGCATCACGCAAAAGCTCCGAGGCCCTGTCAACCTCTTCCGGAGGAGCCTCCACCAGCAATTCGTCGTGGACCTGTAGCAGCAGCCGCGCTCGCAGCTTTTCGGCCTTGAGCATCCCGTGCAAGCGCACCATGGCCCGGCGCATGATGTCCGCGGCGGTGCCCTGCACCACCGTGTTCACGGCCTCCCGCAGGCCGCTGGCTTTCAAGCCTTGGTTGGCGCTCTCCAGGTCAGGAATGCGGCGGATGCGGCCCCAATGGGTGCGCACCAGGAGATCCTTCAGCGCCTTCTCCTTGGTGTTTTCGATCCAGGTGGCGACCTTGGGCATGCGCTCGAAATAGCGTTCGATGAAGGCCTTGGCCTCCTTGGTGGTGATGCCCAGGGAGGCGGCCAACGCGAAAGCGCCCTGGCCATAGAGCAGGCCGAAATTCACGGCCTTGGCCTTGGCCCGGTCCTCGCTTGACACTTGCTCCAGCGGCACGCCCATCACTTCCGAAGCCGTCCGGCGATGGATGTCCTCACCCGCTGCGAAGGCCCCCAGCAAGACCGGATCCTGAGCCAGCGCGGCCACCACCCGCAACTCGATTTGCGAGTAGTCGGCGTCCAGCAGCACCCAGCCTGGTTCGGGCACGAAAGCGCCGCGGATGCGACGGCCTTCCTCGGTGCGGATGGGGATGTTCTGCAGGTTGGGATCGCTGGAAGCCAGGCGCCCGGAGGCCACCACCGCCGCGTGCAGCTTGGTGTGGACGCGGCCTGTGACCGGATTCACCATCTGGGGCAGCGCTTCCACGTAGGTGCCCAGGAGCTTCACCATCTGCCGGTGCTTCAGCAGCTGGCGCGCGATTTCCCCATCGTCGCGCAGGGCCAGTTCGCTGAGCACGTCTTCATCGGTGCTGGGGGCTTTGGTCTTGGCGGTGCGTTGCAGCACCGGCAGGCCCAGCTTGTCATAAAGGATCTTCGCGAGCTGTGTGGGGCTGTTGAGGTTGAATGCCTCTCCCGCCAGTTCCGTCACCCGCACGGCGGCGGCATCGCGCTGGGCCTTCATATCCTTGGCCAGGCCAGCAAGCACGGCCAGATCCACGCGGATTCCCCGCAGTTCCAATGCGGCCAGGACTTCCACCAAAGGCAGATCCACTTCCTTGTAGAGCCGAAGCAATTGGGCATCTTGCATGACTGCGTCCAGCTTGTTCACCAATTGCAGCGCGAGATCCGCATCCTCCGCGGCGTACTGCACCGCTTGGCCGAAGTCCGCCTCGTCGAAGCGTTTCTGCCCCTTGCCTTTGCCGACGATGGCCTCGAATGGGATGGGTTTGGTATCCAGCCAGCGCGAGCTCAGGTCGTCCAGATTGTGGCGCAGAGAGGATTCCAGCAGGTAGCTCTGCACCATGCTGTCCCCCGCCAGACCCAGCACCTCGAAGCCATGGCGCGCCAGGACCTGCAGATCGTACTTGAGGTTTTGGCCCACCTTGGCGATGGCTGGGTCCGCCAACAGTGGCCCCAATTTGTCGCGAACCTCGCGGAATTTGAGATTGCGCGGGTCGAGATGCGCCGCGAGTGAATCAAAGTAGTCCGCGGCGTCGCCCCGCAGATCCAACTCGGAATCGCTCAGGCCTGAGTCCGGCAGCAGACCCGGTAGCTCCACCTCTATCGCACGCACCCTTGCCGTGGGTGCGTGCTCCCGATCGCCGGAGCCTTCGGCTCCCGGCTCTCGGAGAGGGGCCCCTCCTTCGGTGTCCTTGGTGGGCGGCTTCAAATGGCCCAGGGGAATGTAGAGCGCCTCGTTGGGTTTCCACGCGAGGCTCAGGCCCACGAGGTGGCCCCGGGTGGCGTCAATATTGGTGGTTTCCGTATCCAGGCCGCAGCGTTTGGCCTGGCGGATCTCCTGGATTGCGGCTTCCAGATCCGCCATGGAAGCCGCATGCCGGTACTTGCGGGCCGGAGCACCTTCGCCGCCACCGGAAGCGGTGAACTCCTTGGTGAGCATCTGGAAACCCAGCCGCTTGAAGGCCTCCCGGGCCTGGACCTGATCCACGCCTTTGTACGCCAGATCATGCACCGTCACCGGCAGCTTGAGATCGGTCACCACGGTGACCAGGCGGCGGGACAGCTCCAGCCAGGGCGCGGCTTCCTCGATGCCCGCGCGCTGCCTGGGCTTCAGCTCATCTTTGTGGGCCAGCACTTCATCCAGCGAGCCGTAGGCCTCCAGCAAAAGCTGCGCGCCTTTTTCGCCGATGCCGGGCACGCCCTTCACATTGTCCGAGGCATCCCCCATGAGGGTGAGCATGTCCACCACCTGCTCGGGGAACACGCCGAAGCGTTCCTTCACCCCGGCGCGGTCTATCCACACTTCTCCTTCGCGATTGTTGAGCACCTGGATCTGCCCCGCGTCATCCACGAGCTGCAGCAGATCCTTGTCGGGGCTTACGATGACCGAGGGGAGGCCGGCCTTGGCGGCTTCCCTGGCCAGGGTGCCCATCACGTCGTCCGCCTCGAAGCCGTGCAATTGGACGATAGGGATGTTGAGGGCTTCGATGAGCTCGCGGATGAGTTGGATCTGCGGCCTCAGGTCCTCGGGCATCTCGGCCCGGTTGGCCTTGTAGTCCGGGTAGATCTGGTGCCGGAAGGTGGGCTCCGGCGTATCGAACACCGCCGCCAGGTGGGTGGGCTGATGCTGGTTCACCATGGCCAGGAGCATCCGCGCCATGGTGTGCGCCGCGCCATTCTTCATGCGCATGTTGGCGTAGTACGCCCGAAAGATGAGCGCAAAAGTGTCAATCAGATACAGGCGGTCTTCAGGCATCTGCCTAGTCTGAACCATGGATGTATTTCAGGCACTGGCTTCTTCGTGACCCTTGCGGTACTTCACCAGCACGAGGGTGCTGCCATTCGCGTGGTGTTCCAGTTCCACCTTGTCCATGACCGCCCTCATGAAATAGACGCCCCGGCCCCCGGGCTTCAAGAGATTCTCCGGCAGGTTGGGGTTGGGGATGGTGCCCAGGTCCACTCCGGAACCTAGGTCCTCGATGCGGATCTCGAGCTTGTCCGCGGTGGGGGTGAAGGTCACTTTCACGGGCTTCTGCTTGTCCAGCTTGTTGCCATGGCGCATGGCGTTGGCGATGCCTTCCTGGATGGCCAGCCAAAGCCGCTCCCCGTCTTCCTGGGTGAAGTTCATGTGCTTGAGCAGTTCGCTGCCCACCACCTGGATGAGGTCAATGAAGCGCAGATCCGTGTTGCAGGTCAGCGTGACGGGCAGGAGAGGTGCGGCCATGGTCAAATATCCTTGAGGTGTAAAGGCATGAGGTCTGCTCAAGGTACTTGAAAGTCGAGGCGGAGGGCCAGAACTTTCCGAATCCAGGTGGTTAACATCAGGAGATGAAAGCCGCTGCCCACCAGGGACTCTGGTCCAAGACTGGACTATTCCTCTCCATGAATTCAGCCCAGCTGGCGCGGGTGGGTGAGCTGATGCAGCTCCGCAAGCTGGAGCCAGGGCAGCTGCTGTTCACCGAAGGGGAAGCCTGCACGGGATTCTTCGTGGTGCTGGAAGGCCAGATCCGCCTGTACCGCGCCGCGCCGAAAGCCGGGGGTGAAACCACCCTCAACGTGGTTCGGTCGGGGTCCAGTTTCGCCGAGGCCGCCATGTTTTCCGGGAGTATCTTCCCGGCCACCGCCGAAGCCCTAGAAGCCACGTTGCTGGCCTTTTTCCCGAAGGACCCCTTCCTGACACTCCTGCGCAAGGATCCGGACCTCAGTTTCAAGATCATGGAGGGCCTGTCCACCTGGCATCATCGCCTGACCTTCCAGGTCCAGCAACTGAGCGGCAACGATGGGGCCGGCCGCCTCCGGCGCTGGATCGAGGAAACAGCCAAGAATGCGCCCACCGCAACCTTTCATCTGAAAGTGACCAAGAAAATCCTGGCGGCCCAGCTGGGCATGGCTCCCGAGACCCTGTCCAGACTGCTGAAGCAGCTGCGGGAGCAGGGCGTCATCGAAGTTACGGGGGACCTTATCCGGCTGCTGTGAGAGTAAAGGGTTTCGCGCATCAATCGGCAATCGAAAATCGTCAATCGAAAATCCTGTACACCCTATCCTTCGGCAACCCGCACGCAAGACTGCCTTTTGCCGCTATCCTGAATTGTCCGACTGGATTAGTCAGGAAAGGCTGCCGATGAAGGTGATCGTCGCAAAAACCGCGGGTTTCTGCTGGGGCGTCAAGCGCGCCATGGATGCGGTGCTGGAAGCCTCCAACAGCGGCCAGAAGAACGTCCAGACCCTCGGCCCCATCATCCACAATCCCCAGGCTTTGGAACTCATCGGCAAGCGAGGGGTGGCGGTGATTGAAACACCTGAGAAGGTAGCCGAAGGCACGGTGGTGATCCGCGCCCATGGCATTCCGATCCAGGACCTGCGCGGCCTCAAGGCCCGCCAGAAAGCGGGAGAAATCAAGATCGTCAACGCCACCTGCCCCGAGGTCGCCAAGGTCCACAACAAGATCAAGAAGTGGAGCCCCAAGGGCTACTTCACGGTGATTCTTGGCAGCCACGGTCACGCCGAAAGCATCGCCCACCGGAGCTTCGCCGAGCACGGTTCCAGGATCGTCGCCAATCTTGGCGAGGCCATGGAACTGAGTCCCGAGGAACTGGAAAAAGTCCTGGTGGTGGCGCAGACCACCTTCACTGTGAAGGACTACGGCGAGATTTCGGATTACATCCGAAACCGGGCTGGGGACTGCATCCTAGAAAACACCATCTGCGAAGACACTTGGATGCGCCAGGATGAAGCCCAGAAACTGGCCGAAGCCGTGGATTACGTCATCGTCGTAGGCGGCAAGGCTTCCAGCAATACCAAGCATCTGGCGGAGCTGGCCAGGCACTATGGCAAGCCCGTGCAATACGTGGAGACCGCGGCTGAATTGGACCTCGCCCAGTTCAAGGGCAACGAGACCGTGGGCATCCTCGCCGGCGCTTCCACACCCACCTGGCTCGTGGATGAAGTCGTGGACACCATGGAACAGCTGGGCGACGCCCCCAGCCGGTTCACGCGCTTCATGTTCGCGGCCTTCGGCACGCCCCTGATGATGGCCATCGGCGCGGCCCTCATGACCTTGGGCGTCCATGCCTGGATGGGCCTGGGACTGAGCTGGCGCTATCCGGTCATCACGGGCGCCTATCTGCTGGCCATGTATCTGCTCACGCCCTTCCTGGATCCCATCGGCCTGGGCGCCAAGGGGCCAGGGCGCGCCCGGTTCCTGGAGCGCAACCGACGGACCCTCATCGCCACGGCGCTGGTTTCCTTGGCGGCGGCCCTGGGCACCGCGGCC
Source organism: Acidobacteriota bacterium (assembly GCA_021786615.1). Taxonomy (GTDB): domain Bacteria; phylum Acidobacteriota; class Holophagae; order Holophagales; family Holophagaceae; genus JANXPB01. The sequence goes on along the minus strand of JAJYMZ010000074.1, from coordinate 9,207 downwards.
TCCATCGGCGCACGTCCACTTCTGTTGGTGTTCGGCGCCAGCCTGCTGGGGCTCATGTACAAAGTCGAGATCCCCCTGGCGGGAAAGCGCTGGAGCCTACGTTCCATTCCAGGTTCAAAGGATGTTTTGGTGGCCCTGGCCCTGGGCGTGGTCGCCATCGCCATCCCCGTCTGGCAGCATGGCCATGCCTTCTGGCCCTGGACCTGGGACGCGAAGGCCCTGGTGGCGCTGGGCCTGGTGACGGTGCTGGTGTATGCCCGCACCGTGATCTACGACATCCGCGACATGCAAAATGACCAAGTGCTCGGCAAGGAGACCCTGCCGATCCTGCTGGGCAAGCCCCGGTCGAAAATGGTGCTCATTGGATTGCTGGGCTTTGGCCTGGCCAGTTCTATCTGGTTCACCTTCGCGAGCTCAAACCAGGCCCACCCCTTTGCCATCGCGGCCATTCTCGGCGCCTGCACCGCTTATCCCCTGCTCTATCTCTGGTACTACCATGAGCGATTTTCAGCCGGCAAGCCCCGGTTCGAAGTGAGCGTGGAGTTGAGTTTTTACCTGCTGGGCTTGCTCGCGCTCGTCTGATAGCGTGATCCATGATTGAAGCCAGCCCCGAGACAAGCGCAGTTCCCGCGGTCCGCGCCTTCCATCAGAAATCCGGCCTGCAATTCGTCGCGCTGATCGGCTGGGCGGCGGCCTGGATGCTGGTGCAGAGCCTGCGCGACGCGAAGGGCTTCAACGCCCAACAGCAGGTGACGGTCTTCGTGCTCCTGGCGACGGTTGTCTATGGCGCGGCCTTCCTCGCTCGCCGGGACTGGTTCTACCAGCTGCTCACTTCAGTCCAGTTCGCCGTGAGCCAGATGCTCCTCATGGCCCTGGCGGTGGCCGTGAGGATGCTCATCCCCCAGGGTGAAGCACCGGATTTCTACGCGTCCACCTACGGCCCCTTCCTCTGCAAGCTGATCTCCTGGAGCCATTCAGCGGATCTCTACCATAGTCTCTGGTTCTACGCCCTGCTTTCTCTGCTGGCCCTCTCCATGGCGGCGGTGGCCTGGAAACGACGGCCCTACCCCGCTCATCGCGTGGGTTTTCTGCTGGTGCACCTTTCCACCTCGGTGATCTTTCTGGGCGCGCTTTGGGGCGCCTACAGCTCCGTACATGCCTACCGCGAATTGAGGGAAGGCGAGTCCACCGCTACGTTTTACAAGCTCGAGAATCAGCGGCCGGGTCCGGAAAGGCCTTACACACTCCCGGATTTCCGCATCCAGCTCAACAAAGTCACGCCCCAGCACCCGCCGAAATTCAAGCTCTACGCCTTCGTCAAGCCCGATGGCAAGGGCGGTTTCGAAAAGGATCCGAAGGCCTACGAAGTAGCAGAGGGCATGAAAGCCCCGTTGCCCCATTCGAAGCTCCACTTTTCGGTGGAACGGCTCATTCCCAACGCCCTGGATGCAGGGGAATTCATCAACAATCCCACCGCCCCCGAAAATCCGGCCCTGCGGGTGATGCTTGGCATCGGCGCGCCGCAGCCGGTCATCGGCGATCTCTTCGCGCATCTCGACAATGCCGCGCGGCGCGACGAGCCCGGTGGACGCTTCGCGGTGGTGTACCAGGATCGCTGGTCCCCCAGTCTTCTGGATCAGTTGCGGCCCAGAGCGCCAAGGGGTGAAAAGATCGCGCTCACCTTCAGGGGGAAAACCACCCTGCTGGATGCCAGGGTCGGCGCCAGCTGGGACTTCCCGACCTATTCCCTGAAGGTGGAGCACTACTATCCGGACTTCGCCGTGGTGAAGGACAAGGAGGGAAATCCCCACGCCACCAGCCGCAGCTCGAACCCTGCAGAGCCCTGGCTGGAATTGACCTTTCGGGAATCCGGCGGAAAGCCCCGCCGGGTGATGCTCAGCGCCCGGAATCCCGGGCTGTCCAACCAGCTCAACGCGCCCAATCTGCCCAAGGGACTGAGCCTGAGCTATGTGCGCTTAGGGGAGGAACGGCAGTCCCGGTTCGTGCTCTTCACCCGCGATGACCAGACCATTCGCCTCATCCAAAATGGCCGAGTCACCCGGTCCGGACCCCTCCAGCTGAACAAGCCCTTCATCGTCGAGAAAGGCCTTTCGGCCACAGTCGTAGCGGTGATGGACCACGCGGAATACGTGCCGGCCTTCGTGCCCCATTCCGATGCCAAGGCAGCGGTGAAATTCGAAAGGCCCGTGCTGCGCGTGAAGGTGTGGGACCCGGACTCAGGCCGGAGCGAGGAAAAATGGCTGGATGGTTTGAGTCTCCATGCCCCTGATGGCTCGCCAAGTCCGGAAACCTTCTTCGGCAGAACTGTCGGCCTTGTCTACGAGGCCAAGGACGCGGGGCCCGGGGATGCTCGTTCTGAACTGGTAGTGCTGGACGCCGCAGGTAAAGAAGTCGTAAAGAAATCCGTTAGCGTCCACGATCCATTGATCGTTCAGGGCCACCGCTTCTACCAGAGCAACCACAGGTCTTCTGATCCCGGCGCAAGCGGGATCATCGTCGTCCGTGAATCCGGCCATTGGCTGGTTTACATTGGCTTCCTCATGCTGCTCCTCGGCATCGCCTGGATGTTCTACTTGAAGCCGGTCTTGAAACATCGCCTTGCCCCCGGACAGGTGGACCCATGACCCAGCTCTTTGATGCCTTCACCCAGGCGGGATGGGCCCTCAAGCTCAGCTATGGACTCAGCTTCTTGGGCTACGCAAGCTTTACGATCGCCTTTGTGCTGGGAATCATTGCGCTGCTGAAGCCGGGGGATCGCCGCCTGCGCGCCATACCGGTTAATTTCGAGAAACTGAACCGGCAATGGATCCGCTTTGGCTTCCTGCTGCTGGCCGGCGGACTCGCCGCCCATGGGACCTGGGACTGGGGCACCTGGGAGTACTTGAGTCTGTTCTCTTGCCTCAGTTATGGCGCGGTGCTGCACACGCATTACGTGCCCGCCTTCAAGGGGCGAAAGGCATTGTGGGCCAGCCTCGGCGCTTGGGGCTTCACTCTCCTGGTCTTTCTCCTGGTCAATTATTGAACGGACCGAACCCTGGTCCCAGGCCATGGAACGCCCAACACTCGACTCTCGACACCCGACTCTCGCCTCAACCATGGCACCCTGTTGAACAACCTACCGGAGATCCCATGCGCTATCCATTAAGCCTGGCCCTGGCTTTCGCTTCCACCCTCGCGCCCGCCCAACAGCGGGAAGTGCCGCTCTGGCTCAACCTGACCTCCACCGAGGGACTCATGGGCGGGGGGTTCGCCTATCGCTTCACCCACCGCTTCCAGGAGCAGGCCCGCAGCAACAGCAAGGATGCCTTCGGCCTCGACGGCTACTCCTATTCGGGGCTTGGAATAGACCTCGCGCTGCCCTCCACACCGGGCACCACCTTCCAGATCTACCGCACGCCGGACCACAAGACCGTGACCCTGGCGCTTCACCAGGTACTGGTCTCTAGGCCCGACTACCGGGTAGCCATCCGCGTGGAGCGCTACGACGAGACCATCCGGGACCTGCCCTTCACGCCCAATTCCCGCGAGGGCATCGTGGGCACGGCTATCCAGCTCCCCATGTCCTGGAGCGGTGGCGGCATCACGCTGCTGGCGGTGCCCACCTACTTGAGTTCCACCAGCACCCAGCGCAAAGGCGTCACCAATGTGGGATTCGGGATTCGCTGGGACATGGCCGAACGCCACAGCCTCATCGGCGAATACTACCCAAGACCTTCCAAAATCAAGGATATCAAGATCTATATTGATCCCACCACCACCCGGGATATCCAGAACGGCTGGGCGATCGGTTACGTGTTCAAGACCAAGGGGCATCGCTTCACGCTGTTGGCCACCAACGCGCAAGGCACCACGGCCAACCAGGTGCTGGGCGGCGACTACGGGACCGTGCCGGGCCCCAACCTTAGCGGCCAATGGGGCCTCGGATTCAACCTTGTCAGAATTTTTTAATCGTGCATCCTTCTTCTCATGAAACCTTTACTCGCGGTAGCCATCCTATCCATCCTCACGTCCCTAGCAGCGCCATCGGCGGCTCCAGCTGACCTGGCCTTCAAGAAGGAGGGCAACGGTCCAGGCGTGGTGCTCATCCACGGCCTGGGCGGCAATAAAGAGGTCTGGACCGAGATTTCCAAACGCATGAAGAAGGATCATACGGTGGTGTCCGTGGACCTCCCGGGACATGGCGGCAGCATGGACATCGCGCCGCCCCTGAAAGAAGGCGCCGCGGACCTGGATGCCATCGGGGACGTCATCGCCAAACTCATCCGCAAGCTGAAGATCGAGCCGGTCATTCTCGTGGGCCACAGCATCGGGGGCGCCATCGCCGTCCGGGTGGCTTTGAGCGACCCCAAGGCTGTGCGCGGGATCATCCTCGTGGACAGCACCCTCGCGCCCCTTCCCAAATCCTTCACGGACAAGTTCCAAAAGGATTTGGACACTAATGCCGGCGCCGCGCTGAGTGAGTTTTTCGGAGGCCTCTGCAAGGGCGAGGCCCAGAAAACCCGGCTGCTGAAAGATGCATCGAAGGTTCCGGTATCGGTGCTCAAGGCCTATGCGCGAGCCCTCGGCAACGATTCGCTGGGGACTCGGGCCACGGCCATCCAGGTGCCCGTGATGCTCTTCGCCTCCACCGTCCTGCCGGATCCCACCAAGGAAAAAGAGGCCTTAAAACAGCTCGGCTTCGAGGGCATTCCCAAGTTCAACATCTCCTACTTCGTGGATGCCTGGCATTGGATCATGTGGGATGATCCCGACACCTTTGAGATTCTCTTCAATGATTTCGAGAACAACGTCGTGCTGAGCGCTGGCGGAAATGCCAGATCGTCCAGGGCCCACTAGATTTTCCACCTCGTGTTCCAACATTTCTTGGAGGCGCCCATGGGCATTCGATCTTCCTTCCTTGTGGCCGCGCCCAAGGAGAAGGGTGCCTGACACGGCCCGCCCCTGGGTCCTCATCACCGGCTGTTCCTCGGGGATCGGCAAGGCCTTGGTGAGCGTCTGCCGCGCTGCGGGCTGGGGCGTGGTGGCCACGGCCCGGCGCCCGGCGGATCTGGCGGAGCTGTCGGCGGGCGAGGATCTGCGTACCTTGAACCTGGATGTGACCTCCGCTGAAAGCATCGCCCTTGGGGTGCGGGCCTGCGCGGATCTGCGGCTGGTGGCGCTCATCAACAACGCGGGCTACGGCCAGATGGGACCGCTGGAATTCATCCGGCCAGAGGAATTGCGGGCCCAGTTTGAAACCAACGTGGTGGGGCTCCACGCGGTCACGAACGCTTTTCTTCCGCTCATCAGGAAGCACGCAACCCAAGGCGAAGGCCGCATCGTCCAGGTGGCTTCCATGCTGGGGCGCCTCAGCATTCCTCTGGCGGGACCTTACAATGCCTCTAAGCACGCGGTGGTGGCCCTGGCGGAAACCCTGCGCCTGGAAATCGGCAGAGAGATCCACGTGGTGCTGGTGGAGCCCGGCGCTGTGGCCAGCTCCTTCCGCACCACCATCGCCCGATCCTGGGGCGATCTGCCCCAGCGAATCCAAGGCACCCGCTATGAACGCATACTCGCGGGCTTCATGAAGACCCGCGAAAAGCAGGCCGAGCATTTCGCCGGCAGCCCCGAGCAGGCCGCCCGCTGCATCCTGAAGGCCCTCACGCGGAAGCGCCCGCCCCGCCGGATCCTCATCCGCCCCGAAGCCCGGCTGGCGGGCTGGGCCAAGGCGGTCATGCCCGCAGCCTTATGGGAGTGGTTGTTGAGGCGGAGCTACGGGTTGCACTGATCGCAGAAATAATCCGGCTTGTCGCAATCGCACCCCTCCTTCGAAATGAAGGAGGATGTACATCATATTGGTTGACAACATCGCAAGATTGAAAATTGACATTATTTAAATATTAAAATGATTATATTTATTTTATCGGCGCAAAGGATGCTTGGGTACTCACTCTACGCCTCCGCCCCTTGGCGCGCCGCGATTCCCAAATCCTATCGTCTTAGTATCCCCTGCCATTTTTGGAGTAAGTTATGCGCGCATTTCCCCGTTTCACACCCTTGTTGTCCGCCATCGGAGCAGTGTTACTGCTTGCCATTGGATGCGGAGGGAAAAGCGATAACACCAATCCCACTCCCTCGACGCAAGGGTCCATATCAGTGACCCTCGTGGATGGCCCGACAACAGATTACAAGGCCATCAATATCAACATCCAATCCGTCCAGATCCATCAATCCGGTACTGCGGGCGAAAGCGGCTGGGTCACAGTGTCCAGCCCCAATAAAACAGTGAACCTATTGAGCTTGCAGGGCGGCGTCGTGGAGGCCCTGGCCTCCAACCAGACCATCGGCGCCGGAACCTACCAGATGATGCGTCTCGTGCTGGGGAGCGGGAATACGCTCACCCTGGCCGATGGATCCATCGTTCCCCTCACAGTCCCTTCGGGCCAGCAGACGGGCATCAAGATCCCCCTGAATTTCACGGTCCAGGCAGGCACCACCGCCGATGTCTGGATCGACTTTGACGGAGCCCACTCCATCCATGTGGTTGGTACGGGTTCCGGCAGCTACATCCTCCGTCCCGTGGTCCATGGCTTCATGAATGTGGCCACAGGGTCCGTATCTGGAACCCTCTCCGGCCCCGGCGGCGTCCCCTTGTCAGGCGCCGTGGTCATGGCCGAAAGCCTGGACGGTTCGGGGAATGTCACGATCCTTCGCTCGACGGCCACCGGCGATACCGGGGCCTACTCATTGAACCTTCTGCCCATCGGCCAAGCGTTCTATGTCGTGAGCCAGCCAGTGATCGGAAGTTCGATCTACAGTGCGCAGGCCAGCGGGGCCATCAGCCTGACCACATCCTCAGCCACCGCGACGGCCAATCTGAGCTTCACCCTCGCTTCTGGGGCCGGAGGTGTCAACGGAACCCTGACGCCGACCGCCACTGCATCCCAGAGCGACACCTTGTACCTCATGCGGTCCGTGACCACAGGGCTTTCCGGCACCGCCATGCTCGTGGTTGATTCCATCAATGCGGTGGTCGGGACCACTTCCGAAACCTATGTCTTCCTTATGGTCCCTACCGGGAACTACAAGATCCAGGGCATCCGCAGCACATTGAATAATGATGGCACCACCACCATCACCCGCTCCCTGGCAAGCTCCAGCTTTGCCGTGACGACGGCGAATACCACCACCCAGAACATCAGCTTCTGATCCTGATCGGAAGAAGCACCTTGCTATGACCAGCCCTGTCGCGCTCTTCCAGGAGTGTGGTGGGGCCGGGATCATCCAAGGCCCAATTTAAAAAGCCGACGTCCGCTTCTTTGCCAAAAGCCCAGGACCTATAGCCGACAATCCGGGACTTCAGTTCCCCAAATACGTGAACCAGAAATGCACGCCCAGCTCGTTGCCCTGGAAATCATCCGGCAGCGGGGGGACATGGCCCGTGCGGCGCACGGCGTTCATGGCGCTCTGATCGAAGGCGTAATTGCCGCTGGGGCTTTCCACCTTCCAGCCTTCCAGCGTGCCGTCCCGCAGGATGCGGAAGTAGATGCCCACGCGGCCCTGGGCATTGGTGGTGCGGCTCCAGTTGCGGATGACGGTGTTCTGCATGTTTTGCACATACCAAGCGTAAGGAAAATTGCCCTGGTCCAAGCCGCCCACCAGGCCCGATCCGCCATCGGAGGTGCCGCTGGCCCGCAGGCCTGGAATGGGCACGCCCACACCAACGCCACTGCCGTCGCCCTGCCCCGCCGCTCCGATTTTCGGATGCGCCGCGGCGGTCTTGCCCTTCGAGAAATCCGCGCTTTTGCCTTTGCTGGCGGCATCGGGGTTGGTGCCTTTGATGGGCGCCGAAGCTTTTGTGTTGCCCACTGCGTCGGGAATCCTGCCCGCCGGCCGGTCGGTGACTTTCGGCGCCACATCTTCCACGCGGCGGATCCGCTGGCTCGTGTCCCCTTGGATCTGGGGTCCGCTGCCGCCGCTGGGTCCCGTAGGCGCGACACCCGGCAGGGTCACCCAGGTGACCTTCCTGGGTTGGGGTTTTTCGCTGTGGAGCTGGCCCACGAAGACCGAAAGGGCCACGAGGCCCACCTGGACACCCAGCACCGCACCCCCCAGGGCCAAGGCCACGGGAAAACGGATCCGCCCCAGCGCCGCGCGCTCCTGGAGCAGGACGTACAATTCCTGGCTCACTATTGACCTTCGGCTTCCAGGGAGGCCTGGGTGACGAAGCCCACCTGCGAGAAGCCCGCGTCGCGGATGCTGTCCACCACCGCGATCACCCGGCCGTAGGGCAGATTGTGGTCCGCGCGCACCATCACCGGGCGCTTGCGATCCAGCTTGGCCTGCTCCCGCAGTTGTTTCTGGAGTACGCCCAACTGGACGAAGGTTTTCCCGAATTGGATGCGGCCATCGTCGGTCATGGTCACGGTCAGGGCCTCGGATTCCAGGCTCTTGCCGGTCTTGGCTTCCGGCAGGTTCACGTCCACGCCCGTGGTCAGCATGGGCGCCGCCACCATGAAGATGATGAGCAGCACCAGCATCACGTCAATCATGGGCGTCATGTTGATGTCGGCCATCTGGCCGTGCTTGGAACCGGGTGTGAAGGACATGGGGAAACCTTAGCGTTGCATTCAGCTTAACCCAGGTGCCTTCAAAGCCGCGCAGGTGCCTGGCCTACCGGGCCTGATCCGAGTTGTCCTTCCTGTCACGCCACCGCTCCCTGGACCAGGCTTCTCGATCAGCCTGGGTGAAGAAGCTCCAGGCCACGATGCGGCTTTGCTTCTGGCCCTGGGCCATGGGGAGGATGCGCTGTCCCCGCACCTGCGCCTGCTTTAGCGCGCGCAGGACGACCGGCAGGTTGGATGATTTGGAGAGGAGCGTGGTGAACCAGAGGCACCGCGTGGGGATCTCGGCGCTTTCTCCGATCATGCGGCGCACGAAGGCCGCCTCGCCGCCCTCGCACCACAGCTCCCCGCCCTGCCCGCCGAAATTGAGCGTGGGCGCGGCCTTCCCGGGGCTGCCCCGGCCCAGGTTCGTCCATTTGCGCCGGGAGCCCGCCTGGGCCTCCTCCGGGGAAGCATGGAAGGGCGGATTGCACAGGGTGAGATCGAAGGCTTCACCTTCCTTTAGCAATCCCCTGAATATCGCCGGTGGTGTCTGCCCTCTCAACTCGATGGCTTTCGAAAGTCCGTTCGCCTCCACGATCTG
>JAJYMZ010000108.1 GCA_021786615.1 Acidobacteriota bacterium | reverse complement strand
GCTTCAGCCAGCGCATGATCGCATTGAGGCTCATTGGTTCTCCGTTTCAGGCTAAACACGTTTAGTTTGCCGCGTGAAAGGAGGGGAACAAAGAGGTAATAAATGGAGGCCGTGGGCAGTGGGGGCTGAGTCCCAAGTCTAAAGATTTAGAGTCGAGAGTCGAGAGTCGAGAGTCGAGAGTCGAGAGTCGAGAGTCGAGAGTCGAGAGTCGAGAGTCAAGAGTCGAGAGTTAAGAGTTAAGAGTTAAGAGTTAAGAGTAAGCTGCTTGACCTTCGACTCTTGACTCTCGACCCTGAACTCAAATCATCACCCGTCCACGCTGCCTAGGCGGTAGCCCACGCCCACCACGGTCTCGATGAGGCTGGCGGCCTCGCCGAGCTTGGCGCGGACCCGGCGCACGTGCGCGTCAATGGTGCGGCTCTCGCCCAGGTATTCCAGGCTCCAGACCTGCTGAAGGATTTTCTCCCGGCTCAGCACGCGCCGGGGGTTCTTCAGGAAGTAGGCCAGCAGCTCGAATTCCCGCCGCGTGAAATCCAGGGGTTCGCCGTTCACTCGCGCCACATGCATGTCCAGATCCACGGAGATGGGGCCGAAGGCGAGCATCTGGCCTTTGGCCGTTTCATCCAGGAAGGTGGCCCGGCGCAGGATGGCCCGGATGCGGGCCAGCAATTCCCGTGTCGAGAAAGGTTTGGAGATGTAATCGTCCGCGCCCAATTCCAGGCCCAGCACTCGGTCAATTTCCTCGGAACGGGCGGTGACTAGCACCACCGGAAGCGCGCGGAGAGCGGGGGAGTTCCGGATGGTGCGGAGTACGTCGAGTCCATCCATGTCCGGCAGCGTCAGATCGAGCAAAGCCACGTCGAGCCTAGTCCCCTGGCCGGTGGCGGCCTGCTGGAATAGTTTCAGGGCATCCTTCCCGTTTTCGAACGCAGTAACCACGAAACCTTCCCGCTGCAGGTGCTGTTCCATCCCCAGCCGGATGTCCGGATCGTCTTCCAGCAGCAGGATATGGGGCATCGGGGAACCCTTTCAATGGCAATTTTCGATTGGCGATTTTCGATTGAAACCTAAGCGCGATGGCAGTCCCCAAATCGTCAATCGTCAATCGAAAATTGAAAATCTGGGTACGCCACATGATCCTGTCAGGCCCCAGGACCCGGGTCCGGCGGCTTCTCCTGCAAGTACGAATGCTTCACGTTCACCCCTTCCAGGATGAATAGCACTTCCTCGGCGATGTTGGTGGCCTGGTCGGCGATGCGCTCCCAGTTCTTGATGATGATGATGAGATTGCTGGCCCGCTCGATACAGAGAGGATCCGCCAGCATGGCGCGCAACAGGTCCTTGTAGATCTGGACGTAGAGCGTATCCACCCTGTCATCGTTGGCGATGACTTCCCGGGCCAGCCCAGCGTTGCCGTTCACGAAGGCGTCCACGGCCTGCCGCACCATGCCCCGGGTTTCCCCCGCCAGATGTTCCATGGCGTCCCCCGCCAGAACCGGCGGATGGGCGAAAGGCACGCGGCGGGCGATGTTGCAGCAGTGGTCGCCGATGCGCTCGATTTCGGGAATGATCTTGAGGCTCGAGGCGATGAGCCTCAGGTCCGTGGCGATGGGGGCCTGCAAGGCCAACAGGTCAATGCAGGCCTGGTCCAGTTTCAGCTCCTGTTCATCCACCAGGCGATCCAGGGCTTTCACCTGCTCAGCCTTGGCGGCGGACCCTTCCCGCAATGCCGCTTGTGAAAGTTCAATCATCTCCTCGACCTGGCCCGCCATGGCCATGAGGCCATCGCGCAGGTCCTGCAATTCTGAATCAAAATGGCGAACCATCAGCCAAACCTCCCTGTGATGTAGTCCTCGGTGGTGCGTTCCTTCGGATTAGTGAACATTTTTTCCGTCAGGCCGGTCTCGATCAGCTGGCCCATCCAGAGGAAGGCCGTGTAGTCGCTGACTCGGGCGGCCTGCTGCATGTTGTGGGTCACGATCACCACCGAAAGGCGCTCGCGCAGCCGGAACAGCAGCTCTTCGATCTTGGCGGTGGCGATTGGATCCAGGGCCGAGCACGGTTCATCCATGAGCAGCACTTTTGGATCCACCGCGAGGGCCCTGGCGATGCACAAACGCTGCTGCTGGCCTCCTGAAAGGCTCATGGGGTTGCTTTTCAGCCGGTCCTTCACCTCGTCCCACAGCGCGGCGTCCATGAGCGCCGATTCAGCGGCTTCCCGCAGAGTCCCGCGGTTACGCACACCCACCAACCTAAGTCCGGCGATGACATTGTCGAAAATGGACATGGTCGGGAAGGGGTTGGGTTTCTGGAAGACCATCCCGATCCGGCGCCTCACCAGGACGGCGTCCTCGGCCTTGCCATAGATGTCCCGGCCATCCAGCGTGACGGTGCCCGTGACCCGGGCCCCGGGCGTGAGGTCGTGCATCCGGTTGAAGGCCCGCAGCAGCGTTGACTTTCCGCATCCAGAGGGGCCAATGATGGCCGTGATCTTCCTGGCCGGGAAATCGAGGCTGATGCCCCTGACGACGGGGACCCGATTGAATTCAATCTGGAGATCATGGCAAGCGAGCATGAGGGGATCCTGTTCAGGCGCGGAGGCTGCGCTGATGCCACCAGAGGATGAAACGGCTCAGCAGGGTGGCTCCGAGGATACCAAGGACTAGCACCAGCGCGCCGCCCCAGGCCAGGCGGTGCCAGTCCTCGTAGGGGCTGATGGCGTAGTTGAAGATCGTGTGGGGCAACGTGGCGATGGGCGCCCTAGGATCCCAGCTCATGAAGGGGTTCCCGAAGGCCGTGAACAGCATGGGCGCGGTTTCTCCCGCGATGCGCGAAATGGACAGCAGGATGCCCGTGATGATGCCCGGAGCCGCGGCCCGGACCGAAATGGAGGAGGCGATCCGCCACGCGGGGATGCCCAGCGCGTGACCAGCCTCCCGAAGGCTGTGGGGCACCAGGTGGAGCATCTCCTGGGTGGTGATGACCACCACGGGAAGCATGATGAAGCCGAGGGCGAGGGCTCCGGACAAGGCCGAGAAGTGATGCATGGGCCGGACGAGGATCTGGAAGGCCAGCAGGCCCATGACGATGGAGGGGATCCCGGAGAGCACATCGCAAAAAAAGCGCAGGGTAGCGGCCACCCGGGGTTTCGCGAACTCCGTCATGAACACCGCCGCCCCGATGCCCACGGGAATGCCCACCACCGTAGCGGCGCCCACCACCAATACAGAGCCCAGGATCGCGTTCTTCAGGCCGCCTCCAGCCTCTCCTGGAGGAAGGGGCAGCTGGGTGAAGAGGGCGGAGCTGAAGGCTCCAGCCCCCATGGCGACCAGGTGCCACAGGAACGCGAACAGGGGCACCACCGCGATCAGGGCGGCCAGGAGGCATACGCCCTCCATCGCCCTCCCGTGCAATTTGCGTAAAAGGTGGGATCGGCTCATGGGGCCGTGGCCTGTGCGCCCATGCGGCGGTTCAAGTAGACGAGCATGAGACGCGCCGCGGCGTTGAGGAGGATGGTGAGCACCAGGAGGACGAGCCCCAGGCTGATGAGCGCGCTGATGGCGAGATCCGAAGGCGCCTCGGTGAATTCATTGGCGATGACCGAGGCCAGGGTGTAACCCGAGGCGAACAGCGAGGCCTTGATTTGAGGCGTGTTGCCGATGACCATGGTGACGGCCATGGTTTCGCCGAGGGCGCGGGCGAGGGCGAGGAAAATGGAGCCCACGATGCCACTCGAAGCGTTGGGGATCACAACGAGCCAGACGGTCTGCCAGCGGCTGGCACGGAGGGCGGCAGAGGCCTCGCGCTGATCGGTGGCGACGGCAAGGAGGACCTCGCGGGAGACCGA
>JAJYMZ010000155.1 GCA_021786615.1 Acidobacteriota bacterium | reverse complement strand
GGAACTTCCCCTGATGGAAGTACTCGACGAGGAAGGGGGCATTGGGTTCCAAGCTTCCCAGCACCCCGGAGCAGAAGCCTCGCCCCTCCTTGAAGGCCTTGGATTCCCTGGTGGAGCCGGAGACAATCAAGTGGCCTGGGGGGTGAGGGAAGCGCTACTACTGCGCAAGCTGCTTGAACTAGAACGCAGTGGTGGTGCAACCTTGAGCCTCCTGGATGCTGATCTCGAAACGCTCAGGGTGAAGGCCCCCCACCTCTTACCCCACTCTCTTTCGGTCATTGCAGAGCTGGCGGCGGAATCCGAGGAAGCCCTAGAGTCCGGGGCATTCAAGGTCTATTTCAAGGGTGCCTCGGGTCCATCAGGAGCTAATCTGCTGGGGCGATTCTGCCACGGCAATGCCGCACTCACGAAAGCTGTCGCGGGACTACTGAAAGAGGAGGAGGTCCAGCAGCCCGAAGCCCTCTTCGCGGAAATCGTCCATCTGCCCGAAGGCCGCATCGGAAACGTCATACTCCGGCCACAGCTGCGGCCCTATGAGATCCCGTTCTTGGGCAAGTCCGGAGCACCGGAAGAGGCCCAGATTCCAGTGACGGATCTTCTCGTATCCATCCGCGATGGCCGGGTGGTGCTGCGCTCCCGGCGATTGGGGAAGGAAGTCATCCCGCGGCTCACCAACGCCCATAATTTCTCGAACCGCAGCCTTGGGGTCTATCGATTCCTCTGTTCGCTGCAACTTCAACATGTGGCCGGTGGATTGGGTTGGTCCTGGGGACCTCTGGAATCCCTTTCGTACTTGCCGCGCGTGGAGTACAGGCGTCTGGTATTCGCCAAGGCGCGCTGGCGGGTGGAGAAGGCCGAGCTGAAAATCGCCCAGGACGCCGAGGGAGCTGTGCAATGGACCGCGCTCCAGGCTTGGCGCTCCGAACGCCGCCTACCGCGATGGGTCCTCCTGGCGGATGGCGACAACAAGTTGCCTGTGGACTTCGACAATATTCTTAGCTGCGAGAGCTTCCTGGATACTGTGAAGCAACGTACCACTTTCATTCTGGAGGAGATCTTCCCTGGCCCTGAGGAACTAATGGCACGAGGGCCCGAAGGCCGCTTCGCGCACGAATTGGTGGTCCCGTTCACCACCAGGCAACAGGATTCAGCGGTGAGAAGGATGCCCCCGCTCCCCATGAACGCCATCGCCATGCCGAGGTCATTCCCACCAGGTTCCGAATGGATCTACGCGAAGCTTTATGCGGGGTCCGCCGGGGTGGATGAATTGCTGCGAGATCTCGTTTCACCTTTGATAGAGGATACCCTTGGCAGCGGCGCGGCGGACGGCTGGTTCTTCATCCGCTACGCCGATCCAGATTGGCATTTGAGGCTGCGCTTGCATGGGGAACCACAACGGCTCCTGGCTGAGGTTGCTCCGCGCCTCCACGCCCTCGCGAAACCGCTGCAAGCGCGAGGCATTCTCTGGAAACTGCAACTAGACACATACCAGCGCGAGGTGGAGCGTTACGGTGATGGGGAAACCATGGAACTTGCGGAACTATTGTTCCAAGCCGATAGCGAGGCGGTCCTGGGGATTTTGAAATCATACGAGGGAGAAGCTGGTTCCGACGCACGATGGCGGCTGGCATTTCTTGGCATGGATTTGTTGCTTATAGATCTTGGATTCGATCTCGCCGCCAAATTCGACATCATGCAATCGCTCCGGGGTTCCTTCCTTAAGGAATTCAATGGCAAGGGCCCCCTCGAGCATCAACTTGGAGATCGGTTCCGGAAAGAGCGCAGTGGGCTGGAAAGCCTATTAGATTCCACCCAGAATTCTGATTCGCTACAGCTTGGTGTGGACTTGCTTATCCATCGCTCTGAAAAAAACGCGCCTATCATTACCCGCCTACGTGATCTTGCCAGCATGCCCGGTGTGCCTTCTTTGGAATCTTTGGCGGGTAGCTATCTGCATATGTACGCCAATCGCATCCTGCGCGCCTCGGCACGGGCCCAGGAGTTGGTACTCTATGATTTTCTCACCCGGATTTATGCGTCTAAGCTAGCCAGGGAAAGGAAGCCCAAGACGACCTTGATTGAATGAGGTTGTCTCGTCGAAATTAACGTACGCTTTTAAAATATCCCTTGAGGGCCTGAAACCCAGAATTTACCGTTGACCCGCGCCGGGCCTAGGCCGCAGAATTAGGGGCCGTTGCGAGCTAACCAGCGCTTTTCTGGTTTGTTCATTAAGTCCCCTTATGTCGGTGCATCATGAAAATGATAAGGTTGTGTTGTTATAACGGCTGATTTGGCCATGGAGTTCCCATGCGAGGCTACGCCCCGATTCTGTTACTTCTGCTCATTTGCATCGCCACGCCGCTGCTGGTCTGGGGCCTTTCCCGCCTGCTCCGGCCCAAAGTCCCCAATGCGAACAAGTCCATGGTTTATGAATGCGGCATCACCCCGGTCACCGAGGCCCGGGAGAAATTCTCCGTACGTTATTACCTGGTGGCGGTGATGTTCCTGATTTTCGACGTGGAAACGGTCTTCCTGATGCCCTGGGCCATCCAGATCAAGGAACTGGCCTTGTTCGGCCTGGTGGAGATGCTGTTCTTCCTCTTCCTGCTGTTGTTCGGTTATGGATACATCTGGGCCAAAGGAGCGCTTACATGGGAATGAACGGGATGAATGGGCCAGACGTTCTCGAGCACATCCTCATCACCACCAAGGTCGAAAAGGTCATCAATTGGGCCCGGGCGTCCAGCGTGTGGCCCATGTCCTTCGGCCTGGCCTGCTGCGCCATCGAGATGATGGCCGCCGGGGCTTCCAAGTTCGACTTCGACCGCTTCGGCGCGGGCATTTTCCGCGCCACGCCCCGCCAGAGCGATCTGATGATCGTGGCGGGCACCGTGACCTACAAGATGGCTCCGGTCATCAAGAAGCTCTACGATCAGATGCCCGAGCCTAAGTGGGTCATCGCCCTGGGTTCTTGCGCTACCGCGGGCGGGCCCTTCGACAGCTACCACACCATCCAGGGCGTGGACAAGATCGTGCCCGTGGATGTCTACATTCCCGGCTGCCCCCCCCGGCCCGAGAGCCTCATCTACGGTTTCCTGAAGCTCCAGGACAAGATCATGACCAGCTCCATGGCTGACAAGTACGGTGAGATCTTCGAGGCGGTGAGCTGACCATGGCGATTACCAAGGTTTGGATCGAAGATGGCTGCATCGTCTGCAATGCGTGCGAGGCCGAGTGCCCAGACGTTTTCCATGTCACCGAAGAGAGCTGCCACATCAAGGGCGATGCCCGCAAGGACGGCCGCGAGAATGAGAACCGCGACGACAAGGCCGAGCTGAAGGCCGGCCTGCAATCGGGCCTGGAAGCCTCCATAGTCGCGGCGGCCGCGGCTTGCCCCGTGGAAGTCATCAAGTACGAGCAGGTGGCCGGCGTGGAAGCGCCAGCCCCCGTGGTGGCCGCTGCCGCGCCGGAAACCGCGCCCGTTGTCGTCTCGGCCGCGCCAGCGGTGGATGCGGACATTGAAATCGCCGTGGACGCGGCCCTCGGCACCCCGGCCGCCGCTACGGTCGCTGCGGCCGTTCCAGCGCCCGTGGTTCCCCTCGCACCGCCGGTGGGGGCGCCCGCCGCGCCTAGCCCGGACGGAGCAAAACCCCGCGTCACGAAGGTCTGGATCGAGGAAGGCTGCATCGTCTGCAACGCCTGCGAGGCCGACAGCCCCGAGGTGTTCCACGTCACCGAGACCACCTGCATGATCAAGGCCGCCGTCCGGTTGGACGGCAAGGAAACCGAGAACCGCGCCGAGAAGAACGGCCTCAAGCCCGAGGACGGCGAACGGCTCATGGCCAGCATCATCACAGCCGCCAAG
>JAJYMZ010000285.1 GCA_021786615.1 Acidobacteriota bacterium | reverse complement strand
ATGCAGGGGCATCCACGCCGTGCTGCGAAAAGCCGAATCGGCTTCTGGGTTCGCCTTTTGAGTGAATTTTCAAAAGTTAAAAAGTTGAAAAGTCGAAGGTCAAGAGTCGAGAGTCAAGAGTCAAGAGTCGAGAGTCGAAAACTGCAAGTCTCAAGCACTCAACACTCGCCGCTCAACTCTCAACTCTCAACTCTCAACTCTCAACTCTCAACTCTCAACTCTCAACTCTGAACTCTCAACTTATTCAACTTTCAACTTTTCGACTCTTACCACAGCCCTCTGCCCACGGCCGCACTCTTCGTCCTTGGGGCAATGCCCGTCCCACGGTAGAATCAAAGGTTCGGAGTTTTCATGAGCGGTTTTCTTCTCACCATCCACATCGTCCTCAGCGTCATCCTGGTGGCAGTGATCCTGCTCCAGCCCGGCGCAAAAGGGGGCGGCCTGGGCTCCTCCTTTGGCGGCGGTGGCGCCAACACGGCCTTCGGCGCCCAGGGGGCCGCTCCGGTGCTGGCCAAGATCACCTACTACGTGGCCGGAATGCTGCTGGCCACTTCCCTCTTGATCGAATACAGGGTCATCAAAGAAAACCGCTCGGTCCTGGACAAGCTCCCGGAATCCAAGCCTGCGGCCGCAGCGCCCAAGCCGGCCACGCCCGCCCCGGCCGCTCCTGCAGGCGCGATCCCCACGGCGCCCGCGAGCTCGCCGGCTCCAGCCAAGAAGTAGGCCTTCATTGACTCCATCCCCCGCGGATGGCATCCTGATCCTTCACTCATGCCCGCGTGGTGAAACTGGTAGACACGCCATCTTGAGGTGGTGGTGGCCAAAAGCCGTAGCAGTTCGAGTCTGCTCGCGGGCACCAATCAAAGAGCGCCATTCCGGCGCTCTTTTTCGTTGGTATTTGTGGCCACATTTCTACATCCCAAAATCAAGCCTCCCATTTCCGATTTTCGATTTCCGATTAAAACACTCCATGCGATGGTGGTGCCCAATCGTCAATCGTCAATCGCAAATCGAAAATCGAAAATCGAAAATACCTCCACTCCCTTCAAACTGACGAGGTTGCAAACTCACTTGATGAACTGGCCCGATTCCCCTGCCCTGCTGGCGCCCCTTGGGCCCTGGTTCGACCTCCACCGCCGGGACCTGCCGTGGCGCCATGGGGACCTGGGGCGCCCGCACCCCAATCCCTATGCGGTGCTGGTGTCGGAATTGATGCTGCAGCAGACCCAAGCGGCGACGGTCATCCCCTACTTCGAGCGCTGGATGGCGAGATTCCCGGATGCCGCGGCCCTGAGCGTCGCCAGCGAGGATGAAGTCCACAAGCTATGGGAAGGTCTGGGCTACTACCGGCGCGCGAGGTATCTGCAGGCATCCGCGGCGCACATCGCGACCCTCGGTTGGCCTACGGACGTGGATGGACTCATGGAACTGCCGGGGCTGGGCCCCTACACCGCCGCGGCGGTGGCCTCCATCGCCTTCCAGTGGCCTGAACCCGCGCTGGATGGCAATGCGTTCCGCGTGCTAGCGCGCGTGCTGGGCCTCGACGGCGACCCGAAACATTATGCGAAGCGGCTGCGATCCTGGCTCCGACCTGCCCTTGAAAAATTGGGAGCCTCCCGCCTCACCCAGAGCCTCATGGAACTGGGCGCGATGATCTGCTCGCCGGCTCCCAAATGCCTCAACTGTCCGCTAGCCGTTCACTGTGAAGCAAGGCGGTCCGCTGCCACGGATCGCATTCCTCCCATTGTTCAACGCCGCAAACCGAAGGAGTCCGAGCTGATGCTCCTTGCAGTGGAAGCCCATGGCTTTTGGCTCCTGCGTGAACCCACGCAAAAGGGACTGCTGGCGGGGCTTTGGAAGTGGCCCGCCCTTGAGGCGGCCTTTGTGGTGGAAGCAGATCTGGCCGCTGATTCCGGTCTTCCTTATGCCTCCCACGAACTTTATTCATGGTCTGGCTGGACCCAGGTCTACACGCATCGCAGGGAGCTGGTGAGTCCCTTCCATTTGCGATTGGCGCAGCGCTTCCTGGCGCCTAAAGGCTTCCACTGGGTCCCTGGGGCTGAGCTTGACCAACTTGCCCTGGGCAAGCGGGACCAGCGCCTGCGGGAACTCCTCAAGGGAACTGGAACAGTGCCTTTGCGCGGCCCCTCAGCCTCATGGCTGCTCGACCACCTCAGACGCGATGCAGCCCTAGCTGGGTGAGACCGGCCTTGAGCACTGGCAAGTCCATGGCTTCCAGTGTGGCCCGGGCGGCTTCGCCACCGTCTTTCTTGACCACCAGGATGCAGCATCCACCGCCGCCCGCTCCGCAGGGTTTCATGCCCAGAAACCAGCCCTGGCGTTTACCGGTCTCCCGCACGGCGCGCATGGCATCAATCTCAACGTGGGGAGAAAGGCGCACCCTGGCTGCGCCTTCACGCTCCAATAGCTCACCCACCGCGAAGGGATCCTTTGGAACCGCCAAGGCCATTTCATCAGCCACCTGGGCGATCTCTTTCAAGGCACTCCGCGTGGTGGCATCACCTTCAATGAAACGCTTGTAGGCTTCCCAATTGGTCAGCCCCGAGTGGTGCGACTGCCCCGTGTAGAAGACCAGCAGATCCTCCAGCAACTCAGGATGAGGCGTGAGGTTCTCCCACAGGGGATTCGCGCTCCAATGCAAGGCATGACAGCCCCCCAGGGCCGCGGGGTAGTAATCCTGCCAGCCAGTGGGGGTTTGCAGTTCCTGGGCTTCCAGATCGCGGAGCATGGGCACCTGAGCCGCCAGTTCTTCACCGGCCTCCATACCCATGGCCATGCCGAGCAATCCGACCCCCAGGCAGCTTGAAACTCCCAGGCCCGAGCCCTTGGGGACGGGGCTCTTGATGTTCAGATAGGCGGGCCTCCGGGGGGCTGCGCTGAGCACGCGCCAGACCCACGAGAGCCCGGGGGGTACAACCTCCGGCCAGTCCGGACATTCAAGGGAGAGCCCTAAGTCTGCGCTTTCAATGCGATGGCCAGGGCCGTCGAAGGAGGCTTCCAATTCGATCCATGCATCAATGGCCGCATTGACCGTGCAGCCACCGCCCATCAGCGAGTAGATGGGCCAGAGATCCAGCGTGCCGCCCGCGAAATCAATGCGCACGGGAACGCGCCAGCGCTCCACTCTCCGAACGGGATCAGTATCCAAGATCAGCGATTTCCTGCTGGGCGGTACGCGCCTCGGGAGTCCCAGGAAAACCGTCCACCAGTTCCTTGAAGACCCGAAGCGCCGCCGGCTTCAATCCCTGCCTGAGGAGGCACTGGCCACGCTTGAGCTTGGCCGGAAGGAATTGGCTCGAATTGGGATGATCCCGCAGGATGCGATCAAAGGCGGCTTGGGATTTCTCGTAATTTTTCTGGTTGTAGTAGGCCATCCCCAGGAAGAAGAGGGCATCAGGTTTCCGGACACTGTTGGGGTAGGCGCGCAGAAAGTGGTCCAGGCCTTCAGCGGCGATGGCATAGTTGCCGCGGTTGTAGTCGAGCACGGCGCTGCCGAAGGCCTTTTCGTCATCAGGGGTGCTGGTGGGAGCGGCAGCGGCTGGGATGGCCGGGACCACTGGGGAAGTCCGGCTGGCATTGCCCATGCGATTATTGATGACCTTGGTGGCATCCGTGAGCTGGCGCAGGGTTTCTTGGAGATCGGCGCGGAATTGGCGGTCCTCGGTCCGCCAATCGGCCGAGACTTTGCGATCCGCATCCCCCTTCCGGAGATTCTCTTCCTGCTGCTGCCGCAGCTTGAAGACCTCCACCTTCAACTCCCCCGCTTCGCGTTCGACGGCCTTGAGCCGCTCATCAGACTCACACCCGGTGAACAGCGCCACCCCCCCCCATATCGCCGCAAGAGCCAAGTT
>JAJYMZ010000237.1 GCA_021786615.1 Acidobacteriota bacterium | reverse complement strand
TAGTTAAGTATTGTTAATTTTATGGAAACTGATTTTTATTTATAATAGACTGTACTTATATAAGCTATGCGTCGAGTTTTTAATTAGAAAAAAACGAGAATTTACTTAGGAAAATTTTCAAAGATGCTGAATGACGCGGCCCTCTTTCATGACGAATTGGACCTGTTCCAAGGTGCGCACATCCTCCAGTGGATTGCCATCCACGGCGATGATGTCGGCCCACTTGCCGGGTTGCAGGGTGCCCGCGCGGTCTTCCAAATGCAGGAGTCGAGCCGCGGTGATGGTGGCGCTTTGGATGGCCTGAAGTGGCGTCATGCCATAGCTCACGAGATACCGGAAATCAAAGGCAGCCTGCTCGTGGGGGAACACGCCGATGTCGGTGCCATAGGCCACGGGAATGCCAGCGTCCAGGGCGGCCTGGAAACCCGCGCGCCGCAACGGCAGCAGGGCGCGGGCTTTGGCCAGGCTGCCTTCGGGAACGTGCAAGGGATTTCCCGGCAGAAGAATGGATTCCAGCGCGTAGAGTGTGGGTACCAGAAAGGTGTCGCGCTTCTTCATCTCGGCGGCGGTGGCGGGGCTCAGCAAGGAACCGTGTTCAATGCTGCGAACGCCCGCCAGAGTGGCTTCCAGGATGCCCTTGTCGCCGTGGGCATGGGCGCAGACATCCATGCCCCGGCGGTTGGCTTCCCTAACGATGGCGCGGAATTCCTCAGGCGAAAAGCTCGGCGCGCCGGGATCGTCATGGTTCGAAAGCACGCCCCCCGTGGCCATGATCTTGATCTGGTCCACGCCGCGCTTTCTCCACTCACGAACGCTGCGCACGGCCTGCCCGGGGGAATCCACGAGATTGATCTGATCAAAGTGGACGTCGCCGGGAAAGCCGTTGGTATCCCCATGGCCGCCCGTGATGGATAGCGCGCCGCCGGACACGAAGAGATGCGGGCCTTCGACCTCGCCGCTGTTGATGGCATCCCGCAGGGCCACGTCGCCGAAATTCGTGGCGCTGCCACAGTCCCGCACGGTGGTGAAGCCGGCGCGCAGGACTTTCCTGGCGTTCACCACACCATCAATGACTTGGGCGGCTTTCGAGCGCTTGAGCTGCGCAAGTTCCGTCAGGCCAGCCTGGATCGTGAGATGCACGTGGCAGTCCATGAGACCCGGCAGCAACGTGCGGTTCCCCAGATCCATGACTTCAGCGCCTGCAGGTGCCTCGCCGTCCTGGATGCGCCCATCCCTCACCCATACCTGGGCTGGCGAGATGATTTTACCGGTGCGCACATCCAGCATCCGCGAGGCTTTGATGAGGATCGGATGGTCCTGGGCATATAGGCCCGAAGCGATTAGGCACATCAGGCTGGTCAATATCCTGTGCATGGCGTTCCTTGAAAACTGGCCCAACCATACCTGCGATATGAAATGCGGCAAGAAATATGATTTATTTTTTTGATCTATCCCCGCTTCAGGGATTTCTGCCGCACGCGTATCCGGGGCAGGTCCTTGCCTTTTTTAGGCTTCTGCTTTGCGGCGGGCTTGGGTTTTTCCACCACCTTACGCTTCACCTTGGGCTTGGCCTTTTCAGCTTTCTGGCCCCGGAATGCCTCGTTGCGGAAGCCCGGCTTCAGGCCTTCGCCGGGATCCAGGATGCGGCGCACCTTGGCTTCTTCCAGGGGGGCTTCATCACCTTTTTGTTTCTTCTGGATGCTTAGGCGGATGGGCGTGCCGATGAACCCGAACACCTCCCGCAGGCGATTTTCCAGGTAGCGCACATAGCTGAAGTGAAGGCCCCGGTCGGTGTTGGTCTTCATGACAAAGCTGGGGGGCCGCGTGCCCACCTGGACCATGTAGTAGAGCTTGGGCAGCTTGCCCTCCACCATGTGGGGGCTCATGGCGTCCACGCAGTCCTTCAGGAAGGCGTTGAGCTTGCTCGTAGGAATTCGCAAAGCATGGGTGGCGGCCACTTCGCGGATGTGGGCGAAGAGCTTGGACACGCGCTGGCCCGAGAGCGCCGAAATGAAGATCATCGGCGCGTGGGCCAGGAAGCCCAGGTCCTGCCGGATCTTGTCCTCCATGGCCAGGGAGGTGAAGCCATCCTTCTCCACCAGATCCCATTTGTTCACCACCAGGATCACCGCCGCGCCCGCCTCATGGGCGTAACCCGCGATGACCGCATCCTGGTGGGTCACGCCTTCCACCGCATCAATGAGCAGCAGGGAAACATCAGCGCGGGCCATGGCCTGCTTGGCTTTCAGGATGGAGAGCTTTTCGGCGCCTTCGTGGGTCTTCCCTTTGCGGCGGATGCCTGCGGTGTCAATCAGGCGGAAGACTTGATCCTCCACGGTGAACACCGTGTCCACGGTGTCCCGCGTGGTTCCCGCCACATCGCTCACCAGGCTGCGCTCGTAGCCCAGCAGGCGATTGGCAAGGGAGCTTTTGCCTACATTGGGCCGGCCGATGATGGCGAAGCGCAATTCTTCATCCAACTCGTGGTGCTCGGCTTCCTCCGGCGTACGGTGGAAGGGCAGGCGCGCGCGGATTGACTCCAGCAGTTCGGCCACGCCGCTGCCATGGCTGGCGGAGATGCCGAGGATTTCATCGAACCCCAGCGAGTAGAAGGCTCCATCCGGGGCGCCGCCCTTCATGCCATCCACCTTGTTCACGGCCAGGATCACGGGCCTGCCCATGCGCAGCAATCGCTGGGCGATTTCCTCATCGCCAGCCGTGCAGCCGTCGTGGCCATCCACCAGGAGCACCACCACGTGGGCTTCGGCCAGCGCGGCGTTGGCCATGCGGGTGATGCCCGCGGTGATGACGTCGTCCCCTTCGAAATCCAGGCCGCCGGTGTCCACCAGTTCGAGGACTTCTTCAGGATCGCCTTCTTCCGAAAGGCAGGTCACCCGGCCATAACTGCGGTCCCGGGTCATGCCCGGCAGATCATGCACGAGCGCCGCCCGGCTGCGGGTGAGCCGGTTGAAGAGCGTGGACTTGCCCACATTGGGCCGTCCGCAAAGCGCGACGAGGGGGAGTTTCATGAGTGTTCCAAGCCCTCCAGTCTATCGCGTTTGGCTGAAATCGCCTTGCGGCTATTTGGCGCAGAGGCACTCCGGGCAGTTGGATTGGCTGCGGATTGGCCTCAAGATTGGTGTGTTTTGACCAAGCGTTCTGCCTCTTCTTTTCCCATCTGTTCGGCTGCCACCTCGACCAGGATGGCCGCGAGTTGAAGTGGCTCGACCTTCAGGTTGGCCATCAGGCCCACCTGCACGGTCAGTTCTTCCAGCTTCGCAAGCGTCTTTGGAGTAAATGCAACCAGTCTGCGCTCGGTCCATGAAGGATCTGTAGAACGGCCTCCGCTTGTAGGGGGGCGGAACCTTGCCTGAACTTCCGCGGCCACCTGGTGGGCGCCGAAGTACCCGCTTTTTGCGGTTACACACCCCATTCGTTCGGCCTTCAACCCCTTGGCAATCTTGTCCATGTTGAGTGTTGGTTTCATGGCGTCAGCCCTCCGAAAAATCCCTGATTGCGAAGTATTCCTCCGCTTCGACGCTAGGGACGAAAAGGACAGCAAGAACCCGCTTGCGGCCAACTTCGAGAAATGAATTCAAGATCTCCTCCTAACGATCAATATAGACCGAACTCGGATTAAATCAAACCCTGTCCGAATGCCGAGATCGAACCCCGCGCTGGCTGCGCCCGCCGCTGATCCGCTCCGACAGGACATCTAGTCCTGTCTCCGCGGGCGGCTACCGGCGCGCCATCGCTTCTCGCGGGCCCGAGCCCCGTCAGCCCCGCCAAAAAAAATGCCCCTATCGGGGCGTTTTTTTTGGCGGGGCTGACGGGGCTCCCCTTCGCGCCTGGACTTATTGAGTCCACGACCTGCG
>JAJYMZ010000005.1 GCA_021786615.1 Acidobacteriota bacterium | reverse complement strand
CTGGTTGAAGGAGGGGACATCCAGGCCTTTGGAACGCATGAGGGGGACCATCACCGGGCCGTGGTTCCACGGATCGCGCGCCAGTTGCAGCGGGGGCGTGCCCCTGGGAATCCGGTCCAGGGGCGGCGCGGAGGTTCCCCCCTCGTGCCCGACGCGGTGGCACTGGATGCAGTGTTTCTGGGAGAACAGGGCCTTGCCGGCTTTCGGGTCCCCGGGTTCGTCGAAATAATTCAGGAAGGTGAGAAAAGCCAGCAGGTCCCCCAGCTCTTCATCGGCGAAAACAGGCCGGACGAGCCTGGACTCTTCCATCTTCTCGCCCATGACTTGCGTGTGATTCCACATGGCGGCGGTGAGCTCGTAAAACGATCCCTTGACTTGAGTCCGTCCGAGATCTGGGCCGATGCGACCGCCGTTGCCGCGCACCGCATGGCAGTCAGCGCAGCGCTTGGTGACGAAGAGCCGCTGCCCCTTCATGGGGTCCCGGATTCCGGCCCCAAGGGCAGGGGCCAGGAGCAGGCAAAGGAGGGCGATTCGAAGGGGAAAACGTTTTGCGGTCCCTTCAATGAAGGTGTGGCGGGGCGGGATCATGGGCTTGTTCATTGGGCTGATTCCTCCGACGGAGGCAGGTAACTCTCCACCCGAGTGGCGACTTCCCGCGCGGAGTTCTCCCGGCCTTCGCGGATCTCCCAGATGGAAACGATGGGGAAGAAGCGCGTGAAGAGGGCGTAAAGCAGGATGAAGGTGGCCACGAAGGCCACGAAAAGCGACCATTCCACCCAAGACGGAGAGTACTTCGCGGCCTCCATGGGGAGGCGCGGATGGGAAAGACTCGGCACCACGATGAGATACCGCTCCAGCCACATCCCGATTTCCACGGAGATCGAGGCGGTGACGGTGCCCCACACGGTCCATCGCGTCCGGTTGTTGGCCAGGAGGATGAATGGAACCACGAAACAAGCCGTGAACATAGTCCAGAAAAGCGGGGCGTATTCCCCTTCGGTCTTCGAGAGGAAGACCGTCATGTGCGAGGGATCGGCGCCGTAGTAGGTGGTCAAAAATTCAGCGAAGGTGAAATAGAACCACAGCAGGCACATCACCAGCAGCAGGATCCCGAGGTTGTTGAAGTGGATGGGCTTCAGGTAATCCTCGAGGTGGTAGGCCTTCCGGATGAGCGCCATGCCGATGATGATGGCCCCGATGCCCGAGAAGATCGCGCCCACCACGAAGTAGGGGCCGAAAATGGTCGAGTGCCACATGGGCTGGACCGTCATGGCGAAGACCCAGCTCACCACCGTGTGGACGCTGACGGCCACCGGGATCACGAGGACCGCCATGGTGGAAATCGCCCTTTCCAGCAAGTGCTTCTGGCGCGGGGTCCCGGTCCAGCCCAGGGCCAGGGCGCCATAGAAGGCTTGCCGGGGACCGGGCCGGTCCCGGAGGATCGCGATGTCGGGAATGAGGGGCAGGTACAGGTAGACGGTGCTGGCGGTCAAGTAGCAGGACACCGACACCACATCCCAAAGGAGCGGTGAATGGAAGTTCCCATGCAGAATGACGTTCAGCAGACGGTCCGGACGGCCCAGGTCCAGCAGGATGCTACCCATGCCAAAGAACAGGACCAGCACCGTGATCACTTCAGCGGCCCGAGTGATGGACCTTCGCCATTCCGCGTGGGCCAGGCGGAGGATGGCTGATATCAAGGTTCCGGCGTGGCTGATGCCGATGAAGAAGACGAAATTCGTGATGTAAAGGCCCCAGTACACCGGGACGTTCATGCCCGTCACGGCGAGGCCCCGCTGGAGCTGGGCCATCCATGCGACGAAGCCCCAGGCGCTCAGGACAAAAAGCGCCAGCGCGAAGATCGCGAAGGCTTTCGCGGGTTTCTCGATGGGCCGGAGCAGGCGTTCATCTAGGCCGAGACCAGACGCGGTGTCCGGGCGGTCCCCTTCGTTCATATCAGGATTCTCCACCCCATTCTCCTTTCGAAAGATAGATCACCTTCGGATGGGTCCCCAGTTCTTCCAGCAGCTTGAAAGCCCGGTGGCTTTTCGCGAGGCGCGACACGGTGCTCCGGGGATCGTCGAAATCGCCAAAGGCCATGGCCCCCGGAGGACAGCTTTCGACACAAGCCGGCACGTAGTCCCCTTCCCGGAGGGGGCGCCCGGCGAACCTGGCCGCATCCTTGGCGTTCTGAAGCCGGTGGTGGCAGAAAGAGCACTTCTCCACCACTCCCCGCGGCCGCACGGAAACGTCCGGCGAAAGCCCGTCCTCCATGGGTTCAGGGAAGGCCGGGCGCTCCCAATTGAACTGGCGTACGGTATAGGGACACGCGGTGGTGCAGTAGCGGCACCCGATGCAGCGCGCGTAGACCTGCCCCACCAGACCGTCATCTCCCACCTGGGTCGCTTGGACGGGGCAGACTTTGGTGCAAGGCGGATGCTCGCAGTGCATGCAGGGGACCGGGATGAGCCGCAACGAGGGCTTTTCTCCCCCTTCTCCCTTGCCGAAGGGGACCAGGCGAATCCAGGCGAGGGCCCGCCCTCGTGCCGAGTTG
Organism: Acidobacteriota bacterium; assembly: GCA_021786615.1. Taxonomy (GTDB): domain Bacteria; phylum Acidobacteriota; class Holophagae; order Holophagales; family Holophagaceae; genus JANXPB01. The sequence goes on along the minus strand of JAJYMZ010000005.1, from coordinate 1,324 downwards.
GCCGCAGAAGGTGGCGGGATATTGTTTTCCACCTGGCAAGCCACCACGCAAGCCTGGCAAGCGTTGCAGCGATCTAGGTCTATGACCATTCCCCAGCGGGCCACGTCAACTCCTCACATTTCCGTCAGGCAATAGTTCCCGCCCCGACAAGGCTGATTTGGTACCACTCCAAGCGGCCAAGGCGCCCGGTCCGGTCTCGGGCCCGGTGGCCCGTTCGATCCGCACGCGAGTCCCTTGAAAATCCGGGAGTCCCGAGAGAGGATCCCGTCCCGTGCCCAGCAGCTTGAAGGGATTGGCGCCCATGTCCTTGGCCCAGCGCCCCCCGCCTCGTTTGCCAAGGCCGGCGGGGATGGCCACCGCCCCGGGGACCACGCGCCAGGTCACCACCGCGCGCACGACGATGCTGCCTCCCGCCGAGCTGACCCGCACCCAGCCTTTGTCCTGAAGGCCGTGGAGCTTGGCTGTGTCGGGATGAACCTCCGCCCAGCTCTCCCAGCGCTCCTCGTGTCCCGGATCCAGCAGGCCTGGCAGGAAGGGCAGTTCCGCCCCGAAACCGCCCGCGATGGCGAGGGGTTCGAAGAGGATGAGCGCCAGCTCGGGCTTGCCTTCACTCTCGGCACTCGGCGGTTTGGCGCGATCCTTTGCGGCCTCAGCGAGCAGATCCGTCTTGAATTCAAATTTGCCTGAAGGCGTCCTCAGCACCCTTTCCCATTGTTCGTGGTCGTAGAACGGATCCCACCAGCCACCGGTTTCCAGCGCCCCTTGCCACAATTCTTCCGCGGTCCGGTAGCCCGGGGCCCACCATCCCGCGCCTTCCATCATGCGGACCCAGCCTTCGTCGAAGGCGGTGCCCATCACCGCGCCCCGTTGGGCGGCAAAAATTCCGTCCAGGTCGTGGCGGATAATGGAGGGAGGGTCCCCGGCCGGGAAGGCCGCGGCCACATCGCCTCCCACGCGTTTGGCCAGCTCCAGGAAAATTTCTGCTGAAGATCGGGCGTCCACCAGCGGATGCTCCAGCACCGGCTTGGCCAGGCTCGCCAGGGGGAAGGCGAGACCGGGTGGAGTCGTGTGGAGATCCCACCTTTCCATGAAGTGGGCTTCGGGAAGGATCCAGTCCGCGTAGAGGGCGCTATCCGTCGGGAAGGCGGAGATGGAAACCACGAGGGGCACCCCTTCCAGGGCTTTGGCGAAACGCGCGGGCGAGCTTGAGGAAAGGAGAGGATCCGCGTCATGAAGCAGCAGGACTTCCACCGGATAGGGTTGCTTCGCAAGGATCGCTTCCGCGAGGCCTTCCGGATCGGAATCCGCGAGCTTCGCGCCCACT
>JAJYMZ010000121.1 GCA_021786615.1 Acidobacteriota bacterium | reverse complement strand
AGACATGGGAAGAGACTCTGTCGGCATAAGTAGCGTAAAGACAGGCGAGAACCCTGTCCGCCGTAAGACTAAGGTTTCCAACGCAAGGTCAATCCGCGTTGGGTTAGTCGGGCCCTAAGCCGAGGCCGAGAGGCGTAGGCGATGGAAAGCTGGTTAATAGTCCAGCACCATGAATACTTCGTTTGTACGATGCAGGGACGCAGGAAGGTAGTCGAGCAGCTCTATGGAATGTGCTGTGAAACCTGTCAAGGGTGGCGCTTAGGGAAGTCCGGGCGCCGTAAGCTCAAGACTTGTGACGAAAGGCGATGATCCTACACTGCCGAGAAAAGCTGCTAAGGAGAGGTATTTGTGTCCGTACCGCAAACCGACACAGGTAGTCGAGGAGAGAATCCTCAGGCGTTTGAGTGATTACTGCTGAAGGAACTCGGCAAATTAACCCCGTAACTTCGGGAGAAGGGGTACCCCGGTAGGGTTCATAGCCCGAGGGGGTGGCACATAAATGTTCCAGGCGACTGTTTAACAAAAACACAGGTCTCTGCAAACTCTCAAGAGGAGGTATAGGGGCTGACACCTGCCCGGTGCCGGAAGGTCAAGAGGAGCGGTCAGCGCAAGCGAAGCTGCGAATTTAAGCCCCGGTGAACGGCGGCCGTAACTATAACGGTCCTAAGGTAGCGAAATTCCTTGTCGGGTAAGTTCCGACCTGCACGAATGGTGTAACGATCTGGAAACTGTCTCCAGCAGGAGCTCAGCGAACTTGTAGCACCGGTGAAGATGCCGGTTACCCGCACTTAGACGGAAAGACCCCGTGCACCTTTACTACACCTTGACATTGAGGTTGGCATTGTGCTGTGCAGGATAGGTGGGAGACTTTGAAGCTGGCTCGTTAGGGTCGGTGGAGTCAACGTTGAGATACCACCCTGCGCAATGCTGATCTCTAACCCACGCCCGTGATCCGGGCGGGAGACCGTGTCAGGCGGGTAGTTTGACTGGGGCGGTCGCCTCCAAAAGAGTAACGGAGGCGTACGAAGGTTCCCTCAGGCTGTTTGGAAATCAGCCGCAGAGCGCAATGGTATAAGGGAGCTTAACTGCGAGTCAGACACGACGAGCAGATGCGAAAGCAGGTCATAGTGATCCGGTGGTCCCGCATGGAAGGGCCATCGCTCAACGGATAAAAGGTACGCCGGGGATAACAGGCTGATCTTGCCCAAGAGTTCATATCGACGGCAAGGTTTGGCACCTCGATGTCGACTCATCACATCCTGGGGCTGAAGCAGGTCCCAAGGGTTCGGCTGTTCGCCGATTAATAGTGGTACGTGAGTTGGGTTCAGAACGTCGCGAGACAGTTCGGTCCCTATCTAGTGTGGGCGCAGGATATTTGAGAGGATTTGTCCTTAGTACGAGAGGACCGGGATGAACTGACCTCTGGTGTTCCAGTTGTGTTTCCAAATGCAATGCTGGGTAGCTATGTCGGGAAGTGAGAAGCGCTGAAAGCATCTAAGCGCGAAACACCCCTCAAGATGAGATATCCCCACGAGACCCGTCGAAGACCACGACGTTGATAGGTCGCATGTGTAAGTTCCGTAAGGGATTTAGCTAAGCGATACTAATAGGTCCACAGACTTGATCCTTCCATCAATCAATTCCATTTCCAAAGGTGGCCCAAAAACCACCGCACGGGCTTCAATAGAGTCCAATACGAACGAAACCGAGGTTTCGAACTCGCCCACCCTTCGATCTTTCTCACCTTTCGTCGCGGCTATACCCCGGGGGTCACACCCGTTCCCATCCCGAACACGGCCGTTAAGACCCGGAGGGCCGATGATACTGCGCTTCTAAACGTGGAAAAGTAGGTCGCTGCGACGTTAAAAAAACAGGAAGGCCATCCCAGGCAATGGGATGGCCTTTTTTTGTCTTCAGATTTTCCGTCAGCGCAACACAACAGCCACTCGTGATGCTGCCTGGACACCTCAGCGCATATGGTTCCCGGTATTCTTGAAGCATCCCATGAGGCTTCCATGACCAAACACGTTTACTCCTTTGGCGGCGACCGCAATGAGGGCAGCGCCTTGATGCGGGACCTGCTGGGCGGGAAGGGCTGCAACCTGGCGGAGATGGCGGGCCTGGGCATCCCGGTGCCGCCGGGGTTCACCATCACCACGGAAGTGTGCGGCCTGTATTACGCCGCGGGCCGGCAACTGCCGGAGGCGGTGAAGCAGGAAGCGCTCGAAGCGCTCAAGTGGCTCGAAGGCGCTCGCGGACTCAACCTTGGCGACGCGGAAAAACCGCTGCTGCTCTCCGTGCGCAGCGGCGCCCGTGTTTCCATGCCCGGCATGATGGACACGGTCTTGAATCTCGGGCTGAACGACCTGACGGTGGTGGGGCTCGAAAAAGCCAGCGGCAATCCCCGTTTCGCCTGGGACAGCTATCGGCGGTTCATCACCATGTACAGCAACGTCGTGCTGAATGTCCACACCAGCCTTTTTGAAGCTGAATTGGAGGCGCTCAAGCACCGCACCGGGAAGCAACAGGATCCAGACGTGACCGCCGAGGAATGGAAAATTCTCGTGGCGGCCTACAAGGAGATCGTGCGGGACGAGACGGGCAAGCCCTTTCCCCAGGACCCCATGGAGCAGCTCTGGGGCGCCATTTCCGCGGTTTTCGAAAGCTGGAACACGCCCCGGGCGGTGACCTACCGGAAACTGAATCGTTTCTCGGATGATTGGGGCACCGCGGTCAACGTGCAGAGCATGGTGTTCGGCAACATGGGCGAGGACTGCGGAACAGGGGTGGCCTTCACCCGCAACCCGGGCACCGGCGAGAAGCTGTTCTACGGCGAATATCTCATCAATGCCCAGGGCGAGGACGTCGTCGCGGGCATCCGGACGCCCCAGCCCATTTCGAGGATCCAAGCCGAAGGCAGCAAGCTGCTAAGTCTTGAAGAAGCCATGCCCGAGACCTTCCACCAGCTTCTCGCCACCGCGAACCGCCTGGAGACCCATTTCCGCGACATGCAGGACATCGAGTTCACCATCGAGCGGAAGAAGTTGTTCATGCTCCAGACGAGGACTGGCAAGCGCACCGCAATGGCGGGCATCCGCATCGCCATGGACCTTGTTGAAGAAGGCCTCATCTCGACGAACGACGCGCTTCAGCGCATTGACGCGGATTCGCTTTCCCAGCTGCTCGCGCCGGTCTTCGATCACAAGGAGAAGGACCGCCTGCGCAGCGAAGGGAAATTGATGACCACGGGCCTGAATGCGGGCCCGGGCGCCGCGACGGGACGCATCGCCTTGAACGCGAATGAAGCCGAAAAAATGGCCGCCGAGGGCCCCGTGGTGCTCGTGCGCGTGGAGACCTCGCCCGAGGACATCTCCGGCATGATCGCCGCGCAGGGCATCCTCACCGCCCGGGGCGGCATGACCAGCCACGCCGCCGTGGTGGCCCGCGGCATGGGAAAACCCTGTGTGTGCGGCGCCTCCGCCTTGAACATTGACGAGAAGGCAGGCCTGGTGAAAGTCGGAAGCCTTACTCTGAAGGCAGGTCAGGACTGGATTTCCATTGATGGTTCCACCGGGGAAGTCTTCGCGGGCCAGCTGGGCGCCCATCCCTCGGAAGTGAACCAGGTGCTGGTGGACCGGCGCCTCAAAGCGGAAGACAGCGACGTCTACATGCGTTTCGCGAAGATCATGGCGTGGAGTTCCGAAGCCAAGAGCATGAAAGTGCGCACCAATGCCGACACGCCCGGCGATAGCGCGGTGGCGCGGGCCTTCGGGGCCGAGGGCATCGGGCTTTGCCGCACCGAGCACATGTTCTTCGAAGGCGAGCGCATCCAGGCGGTCCGCGAGATGATCCTGGCTTCGGATCTGGAAGGCCGCCGCCACGCGCTGGCCAAATTGCTGCCCATGCAACGGGGGGATTTCGAAGGCATTTTCGCGGCCATGGACGGCCTGCCCGTGAACATCCGCCTGTTGGATCCGCCCTTGCACGAGTTCCTGCCCCATGATGATGAGGGCTGCGCGGAGATGGCCGCGCTGCTGGGCGTGGGCCTGGACACGGTGAAGCGCCGGGTGCAGCAGCTCCACGAGTTCAATCCCATGCTGGGCCATCGCGGCTGCCGCCTGGGCATCACCTTCCCGGAGATCTATCGCATGCAGGTCCGCGCCATCGCCGAAGCCGCGCTGGACGCCGCCGCCAAGGGCGTGAAGGCTTTGCCGGAAATCATGATTCCCCTTGTGGGCACCGTGCGCGAGCTGGTCTATCTGAAAAATGAATTGCTGGATGAAATCGCCTTGGTGAATCAAGAGCGCGGGACCACCTTCACGGCGCCCATGGGCACCATGATCGAGGTTCCCCGGGCCGCCATCACCGCCGACAAGATCGCGGAAGAAGCCGAGTTCTTCTCCTTCGGCACCAACGACCTGACGCAAATGGGATTCGGGTTTTCGCGGGACGACGCGGGCACTTTTCTGCCTGAATATGTGGGCAAGAAAATCCTTGATGATGATCCGTTCCAGAGCCTGGACCAGGATGGCATCGGCGAGCTGGTGCGCATCGCCGTGGAGAAGGGCCGCGGCGTGCGTCCGCATCTGAAGATCGGAGTCTGCGGCGAGCACGGCGGCGATCCCCGGTCCGTCAAATTCTTCCACCGCGTGGGACTCGACTACGTGAGTTGCTCCCCCTACCGCGTGCCCATCGCCTTGCTGGCCGCCGCCCAGGCTTCAATCGAACAGGCCGCCAAAGGCCAAGGTACCCGCTGATCCGCATGAAACTCCTGCTGGCCGCCTTCCCACCGGAACTGGGGGACTTGAAGGATGACCCACCTCCTGGCTGGTGGGTGGATACCACCGGCGTGGGATCTTCCACCGCGGCGGCCGCGACGGCCTTCCTGCTGGAACGAAAAAAGCCCGAGCGGGTGCTCTTCGTGGGCAGTTGCGGAGCCTACGACGAGCGGCTGCCCATCGGCACCATCTTCTCCCCGGATTTCGTCCTGGCGACTTCGGTGGAAGAAGAGCGCGGCGAGTCCTACCGTCCCAGCCTCGAGGCCGTGCGCTGGCTTTGCACCTGGGATCTGCCCTTCCCGCACCATCCGGTCGTCACGCCGCCCGCCATCACCCGCAGCGAGGAGGGCGTTCGCCTCCTGGGCCGCATGGCGCCGGCGGAACACCTGGAATTGAATGGCGTCTTCGCCGCGTGCAATGTGGCGAGCGTGCCCGTGGCGGCGGCGCTTATCGTAGTGAACGAAGTGGGTCCCAAGGCTCATGAACAATGGGTGGAAAACCACAAGGTGCTGGGCCAGCGGCTCATTGAGTCCCTTCGGGCTTCCGGGGCGCTTGAAATGGAATGAAAGCACGGCGTCCGCTGCCGCTTTCGATTGCCCAACCAGCTTGCGATGCCTCCATGCGCACGCCGCGTTCTGCGCCAGTGACGAAAGTGGGAACATGTGCCTGACGGAGCGTTTCCAGGGTCTCCTCGTGGGGATGGCCGAAACGGTTGCGGCGGCCCGCGGAGATGACGGAGACCTCCGGGGCAAGCGCGTTGATCCAGCCGGGATCACTGCTGCTGCGGCTGCCGTGATGGCCCACTTTCAGGAGGCGGTGGAAAGGTGTAGGCTCTGGTTCTCCCAGATCCATGAGGTCCCTTTCCTGGATCTGCAGCGCATCGCCCATGAGCCATAGCTCACGATCCTGCCAGCGTACCCGCAACACGGCGGACACCATGTTGGCGTCGGGCAAGTCGAAGGGTTTCGGTGGCCATCTCACGGCGAAGTCCGCCTTCCCGTCAGCCCATTTGTCTCTGCGGTGGAGGCTTCCAGGAGTGCGGTCTAGCTTGGGCCGGAAGTCGGCCCAAGGGTCCTTCACATCGGCCATGGCCGGCAGCGCCACAGATGCGAAAGGCCGAAGTCTGGAGAGCGTCGCCCAGCCCCCTGCATGATCGCTGTGGGGATGGGTGATGATCAGATGCAGAGGCTCTGTGACGCCCCGGCGGCTCAAGGACCGCGCGATGCGCCGGGCCGCCCACGGGGCTGGCCCCGTATCTATCAACGTGGCGTCACCATCAGGAATCCGCAGCAGCAGCGCGTCCCCCTGGCCGATGTCCATGGCTTCAAGGCTCAAGGTTGTGGCTTGGCGGCCCAGACCTCCCATGACGAGTAAAGCCGCGGACGCCGCCACCAGGGCCACTGTCCAGGCCCGCGTGCGGCGCATCAGGGATTGACGGTGGGCCAATGCCAGCCATCCCAGCATCAGCAGAAGCCAGGGCCAGAGGTGGGCTGTGGCCATAGGTGTGACATGGGCGAAGAAAGGCACCAGAAAGCCGCCTGTCCAGGCCAGCAGCAGGCCGATGCTCTGCACCAGGCCAGGAACCGGGACCAGAGTGAGAAAAAGGCATAGAGGCGTCATCAGGGCCACCAGGGGCAGCACGAATACATTGGCCAAGGCGCCCCAGAGCGGAATGCCGCCATGAAACAGCGCCAGCAAGGGCAGCGTCGCCAGCCAGGGCGCCGTGAAACGGGCGGCGGTGAGCGCGTACTTGCCCAAGATCGGGGCCATCAAGCCCGCCAGGGACTCTGCCCCCCAGAGCAGGGCCAGCAGAGCCCACCAGGCCAGCAGGAAGCCAGGCTCGCAACCCGCGGCGGGATGCCCCAGGAGCCACAGCAGCAGGGCGAGATGGAGGCCCAGGACCGGTGGCAGTTTCCATCCGCTGGCGCCCCCAAAAGCCCAGGCCAGGCCCATGAACAGCCCCCGCCACACCGGCGCCGAAAACCCCACCACCGCCGCGTAGGCGATACCTGCGACCACGGCGCCCACGGAACCTCCGCGGCCCAGCAAGCGGCGCAGCAGCGCCTGCACGGCCGCCATCACCAAGGTCACCTGGAGGCCCGAGACGATGAGGATGTGCAGGGTGCCGCTCTCCGCGAAGGCCGATGTGGTCTCTTCATGGACGGGCGAGATCCCCAGCGCCAGTGCGCCCCAGAGATCCTTGGCGGTGGAATCCGCCAGGGGCAGCGCTTCGAACCGCGCTTTCACGAAGGACTGAAGCCGTAACAGGGCAGAGGGTTTCGGTGGACCCAGGATTTCGAGCTGCAGCGCCGAGGAGAGCTGGATGCGCCGTGGCGCGCGATCGCTCCGGGCCCGCCAGAGAGGGCGTTCCGCCAGGAAGCGCGGGGCCGGCTCCACGGGCCGCAGTTCTGCCCGCAACCGCACTGGTGTGCCCGGAAGCGGAGGCGGAATTCGCTCCTGATCGGCAGGCCATGGGAGGGTGATCCGCCAGCGATTTCCCTTGAGATCAAGAGGTGATGAGATCTCCAGGGCGCTCATCAATTGTTCACCCTGCGCGGTCCAGGGAGCGTCAATGCTGCCTTCGAGCACATGCAAGCCCGTTGGCAGCCGGGTCTCCCAAAGCGCCCGCTGGCGCAGGTTCCCGAAGGTTCCCCAGACCAGCGCAGCCGCCAGGGGGATCACCGCGAGCTGTTGATGGCGGATCAGCAGGGAGGTCAGCACCACCAGGATCCAGCCGCTGATGATCCATGGTTTTCCGGCATGGCCAGCCCAGTCCTCGGGCACGAACCAAGGCAGCGCGCAGGCCGCGGCCAGCGCCCACGCCAAGGGCCAAAGGTCCTTTCCACTGACCCGTTGCCAGAGCCTTTCCCTTGTGAGCATGGGATGAGTGTAACGATCGCAAGCTTTCGGCAAAAACATGCAGCGACCGCTTGACAGCCGAGGAAGCGGGGCGGAGTCTGTGCCCATGCCACCAGAGCGACTCAGCAAGAAATTCGTAAAGCTTGGTTCTCTGTCTTCCGGTTTGAGGGTTTTGGTTCTGGGCTCGGCTTCCTTCGGCCTCGGGGCCTGGACTCCGCGATTCCACGAAGCCCAGACCAAGGTGGCGTTGCAGTTGATCCCCACACCGATGTCCGCGCTGCTGGCGGCCTATCCGGATGATCTGCGGGAAGGCGCCCGGGGGGTCGGAAACGATCAGCCACCTTCCGCCCAAGACATCGAGGACCAGTACGGGCGCATTCTAGCTTTGAGCGAAGCCCACAAGAATCCCGGGGAAATCGTGCGTGAGCTGGGGCGTCTGGCCCACCTGGTTCAGGAGCTCACCGCCCCTGCCAGCACGATGGGGGTGGATCCTCTGAGGGAGTCCTTCGAGGCCTACGCCGAGGGGCGGTTGAAAAAGCTCGTGGTGACGCGGGAAGCCTTCTGGTCCCTGAAGGCGGATCTGGATCCGAAACCCAAGCTCATGGAATGGGCCCGCCTGAAATACAAGCGCCACTGGCTGTTGCTGGAACACTTCGATTCCAGGACTGGGCACCGTTTGGGGGAGTGGGATGACCTCTCCATACCCTATGCGCTCCTGCAACTTTCCTTTTCCAACGGGGTCCAGGCCACCGCCAACATTTGGATCCTCATCTACCGTGCCACGGGGGATCTTTGGTCCTATCCTGAACGTGGGAGCAGCAAGTGAACTGTGCGACCGACTTGGAAGAACCCGGGGCGCTTGGGTTTTTCCCCCATCAAGACTATCTTTAGAACCTTCTTCGGAGCCCCAACATGGCTACCTTCACACGACTTGGTTCTTTCCTTCTGGCGGACGAACTAACCGCAGATCCCATTGGCCACGTGCGGCGAGGCATTTCCATCGTAGGTAGCGCCTTCGATCATCATTGGCTCGTGAGGACCTTTTCCGAGGAGCTGCTGCAGGCAGGCCTGGCTTCCAAACTGGGCGAGGCGAGCAAAGTCCTTCCCATGCTGAGCGGCACCAAAGCCTTCGGCCAGGGCTACCGAATCGAGAGCTCCACGCCGCCCCACGTGGCCTGCGACTACACCCCCGGCCGCACCCTGGCCCAGATGATCGAGAAGGCCAAAGTGGAGCAGATTCCACTGGGCGTGGATCATGCCCTGTCCATTCTGCAGGGCATCGCCCAGGGCATCGTCCATCTGCACAGCAAGGGCCTCAGCCACGGTTTGCTCACGCCTCATAGCGTGTGGGTGAGCTTCGAGGGCGCCACGGAGATCCTGGATGCTCCCTATGCCCAAGCCATCCGGCAGGTGCTCCCCAAGTCCCCGGTGACCAAGGGTTCCCTGGAAACCTATCTGCGCGAGGTCGGTGGCAATGCCTTGCAGCAGGATTTCTTCTCCATGGGCGCGATGCTCTATGAGCTGCTGACCTTCGAGAAATTGCCCCTCATGGCCGATCCTGCCTTCGCGACCGGCAAGGCGACGCTCAAGGCCGCCCAGGAGGACACTCCGGTGCCGCCGGAAATCCTCAGCCTCATGAAACGCCTGATGGGCGCCGGGGATCCTTTCACGGATGTGCAGGCTTTCAATACCGAGATGGATCACGTGCTCTATGACGGCGATTACAGCCCCACGACCTTCAACATGGCCTTCTTCATGCATACGCTGTTCCGCGAGGAGAACGATCGGGACGGCGCCGCGGTCAAAGCCGAACAGGCGGAAAATTTCGCGGCCTATTCCTCGGAAGCTGACAGCATCCACGCCTCCAGGCCCCATTCCGAAGTGAGTGATGCCGAGGCAGCCCAGACCACGCGGGTCAGCAAGAAGGGTCTGTATGGAGGCATCGCGGCCGCGGTGGTGGCGGTGGGTGTATTGGGATTCTTCGCGTTGAAGCCCAAGGGCGAGAGCGCGGAAGTCATCAAGATGCGCACCGAGCTGGCCCAGCTCCAGGCGGCCCAGGCTGAGAAGGAACAGGCCCTGGCAGGAGCTAGCGAAGCCAACCAGGCCCGGCTTGAAGCTTTGAAGAAACAGCAATCCGAGGCGACCTCGGCCAAGGACCAGGCCTTGCTTGAGCAGCAGATCAAGGAAGAAGAGCGCAAGAAACAGGAAATTGAGCAGAAGAAAGCGGACCTAAAGAAACAGCAAGACGAGGCCAAGGCCAAGGCCGCCCAGATCGCCCAGGCCACCCAGCAGCCCGCCAGCAGGACGGCCCAGGCGCCACCCCCCGTTGCGCCCAGCGTGGAGCCACCCAGGCCTGAGCCACCCAAGCCGACGCCTGCTTCCGCGCCCACGCCCACGCCAGAACCCCCCAGGCAGGCTCCGACGCCCGCGGCCACCCAGGCCCAAGCCGCCCCCACCGTGGTCCAGGAAACCTCCGCCATGGTCGCGAATCGGGTCCTGCCCACCTTCCCCATGCGCGCCAGGCAGATGCGCTTCGAAGTGGACAAGTCCCACTCCGTGAAAGTAAAGGTCTTCGTGGATGCCCAGGGCCGGCCCCAGAAGGTCACGGTCATCAGCGGGGTGGATGGGGCCTGGGGCTTCAACGAGGCCGCTCATGACGCCGCTTCCCGATCCACTTATACGCCCGCTACCCGCGACGGGAAACCCGTAGCAGGCTACACCATCGTCGAGTACCTGTTCGGCGCTTCAGGCCGCCACTGATCCTTCCTTAGGCCGGTCGTTCACCACAGAGGCACCGAGAGCACAGAGAAAAACAAGTTCCCCTTCCGCGTTACGTGAGCGACGCGATTTCCATCCTCTGTGTTCTCGGTGCCTCTGTGGTGATTTTTTGCCGGTTGTGAGTCAAACCGAATGAGCCGCGCGGTTGGCCAAGGCATCCACGCGCTCGTTCTCGGCGTGTCCCGCGTGGCCCTTCACCCAGTGGGCTTCAACCTGGTGCCGCTGCAACTGGGCGTCCAGAGCTTGCCAGAGTTCAACATTGAGCACGGGCTGCTTGTCGGTTTTGCGCCATCCATTCTTCTTCCATCCCGCGAGCCAGGAGCGGATCCCTTTGATCACGTATTGGCTGTCGCTGAACAGCGCCACCTCGCAGGGCTTCGTCAGCGCTTCCAGCCCCCGGATGGCCGCCAGCAGTTCCATGCGGTTGTTGGTGGTTTCGGGTTCGAAGCCGCTGCCTTCCTTTTCGCTGGGACCCAGCCGAAGCAGGAACCCCCATCCGCCGGGTCCGGGGTTGCCCAGGCAGGCGCCATCGCAATACAGCTCGACCTTGGGACGAAGGGCCACGCTATACCAAGGTGTGTGCGGTTTTGGAAACTTCCGCGACACTCTTCCTCAACAATTCCACGCCCAGATCCAGATCCTCGGTCTTGAGATTCAACGCGGGGCGGAAGCGCAGGCCGTTGGTCCCGCTGCTGAGGACCATCATGCCCAGGTCCTGGGCTTTCGAGACGACCTGGTTCCGAAGCTCCGGCGTGACGATGTCCAGAGCGCAGAAGAGTCCCTTGCCGCGGGGGTTCGACGTGAATTCCGGGAAATCCGCGGCGATGTCCTGCAGGCCTTTCAGCAAGCGCAGCCCCTGCTTGGCGGAATGGTCCAGCAGCTGCTCCTCCACCATGATCTCGATGATCCGGGTGCCGCGCACCATGTCCACCAGATTGCCGCCCCAGGTGCTGTTGATGCGCGAAGGCACCTTGAAGACGCCCTCCACTTCATCCAGCCGCGGACCTGCGGCGATGCCGCAGGCTTGAGTCTTTTTGCCGAAGGCGATGATGTCTGGCTGGACATTGAAATGCTGATGGGCCCACCACTTTCCGGTGGCGCCAAACCCCGATTGGACCTCGTCGAAGATGAGCAGGAATTCATGTTCGTCGGCCATCCGCCGCAACTCCCTCAGGAATTCAGCGCGGAAATGGTTGTCCCCGCCTTCTCCCTGGATGGGCTCGATGATGAGGCAGGCGATGTCATCCGGATCCAGCGCCACGGCGGCTTCGATGGCCCGGATGGCCTCTTTTTCAGCAGCTTTGACTTGGCCAAGATGTTCAGGTGTCAAAGGAAAGGTGATCTTCGGATTCGGGATGCGCGGCCAGTCGAACTTGGGGAAGTACTGGTGTTTCCTGGGATCCGCGGTGTTGGTGAGGGACATGGTGTAACCCGTGCGGCCGTGGAAAGCCTCCTTGAAATGGATGACTTTCGAGCCCTTCTCTCCCTTGCCCTTGGCCAGATTCTTGCGGACCTTCCAATCGAAGGCGGCCTTGAGCGCATTTTCAACCGCCAGCCCACCTCCATCAATCCAGAAGAGATGGGGCAGGTAGTTCGGCGCCGCGTGGGTGGCGAAGGCCTCCACCCATTCGGCATAATCAGTGGTATAGATGTCCGAATTGGCCGGTTTGTGCACGGCGATGGCGCCGAGGCGGGCGCGGAATTCAGGCGTGTTCAATTTTGGGTGGTTGTGCCCCAGGGGCGCTGTGGCGAAAAAGGTATAAAAATCCAAGTACTTTTTTCCGTCGCGGGCATCCACGATCCAAGAACCATGGGACTTTTCCAGGTCCATGACGAGATGGAACCCATCCACCAGGATATGGCGCCGCAGGGTGCCGAAAACGTCGTTGGGCTGGATGTTGAGGTGGTTCATCACGGGCCTTTCAAAACACTCCAGTGTACCTTAGGAACTGGAGATTCATGAACCGTGATTCCTGATGTGGCCGTGTCCGATTCCCCTCTGGATGCCCTCGCAGCAAGGGCCTCGGTTTCCGATCCCGCCGCCGGTGCCATCGTGCTTTTCGAAGGCACCGCGCGGGATCACCACCAGGACCAGGCCGTGGAATCCCTGGCCTACGAGGCCTTCGTCCCCATGGCGGAAGCAGAGTTGAGGCGACTCCGGACGGAGGCCATGAGCCGCTTCTCCCTTCAGCGGTGCGTCATCCACCATCGCATCGGTCCGGTGCCTTTGCTCCAAGCCGCCGTGGTCATCGCGGTCTCCAGCGCCCATCGCAAGGAGGCTTTCGAGGCCGCCGCCTGGTTGATGGATCGCATCAAGGAAAGCGTCCCCATCTGGAAAAAGGAGAGGTACCTGCAAGGTGGGGATGCGTGGGTGGAAGGCGCGGAGCGCCATCCACCCATCTGAAGCACCGGAGCGTCCCTGACCATCCGAAAATTTCCTGGTTCCTTCGTCCCTTTGCCTTTACCCTGGAACATTGCCCAAAGGAGCACCCCATGGCCCACGAAGGACACGAGCATGGTCCGGATTGCAACCACGAAGACGATGATTCCTTCGAAATCGAAGTGGTAGAGCTGGAAGACGAAAATGGCGAGAAGGAGGAATTCGCCATCCTGGAAGAAGTTGACTTCGAAGGCCGCCATTTCTGCGTGCTCGCCCCTCTGGATGAAGTCCAGGCCCAAAGCGATGGCAAGGAGAGCGAGGAGGGGCTGAGCCTCGAAATCTTCGAGGTGGTGGACGACATGTTCACCGCCCTTGAGGACGAGGAAATGGCCGAGCGCCTCATGAAGCACCTGGACGACGTGGCCGCCAAGCTTGAAGCGGAAGAAGAAGAGGACTGATGCGGCGATCAAGGATCCACGGACCCCGGCTCGCCGGGGTTTTTTGTTGAGAAGGGGAAATGGAATGCAGCCCGAAGACCTGAGATTCCAAGGCCGCATCCTGTTTCTCAGCGAGAACCCCGAGGCGGTGGCGCGGCAGCTCCAGGGCGAAGATATCTCCATTGAAGACGCGCTCCCATTGAGGGATCAGATCAGCACGGACGAAATCACGCCCGCCTGGATCTGCTACTACTACGACGAAAAACTGGGGGATTATCCGTACCTTGGTTTGAAGTGCGGTGAAGCCTTCCCCCTGAAAGAAGGCCTAGTGAAGGCTGGAGGATTCGCCGTTTCCGTGGCGGGTCACCGCCGGGGCAAGGGCAGCAGCCGTGAGGCCAGCCCCTACGCGGAGCTGTGCGCGGGCATCCGCCTGGTCATCGCCGCAAGCTTCGAACGCATCTACCAGCAGAATTGCCAGAACCTGGGCCTCCTGACGTCCACGGACTTCGGCTTGATCGAGCGCATCCGCCGGGGCGAGAGCATTCCGCTGAGCGAATTCACCCGTGGCCTGGACCCCATCACCGCAGAGATCGTCCGCCGGGGTGGCCTGTTCGCCTTCAACCAGACACGGCTGGAGGGCGGGATTCCCGTCCTGATGCCACGCCATGGGCCCAGGGCCATGACCCTCGCGGAAAAGATCATCGCCCGGCACGTTGTGGCGGATGCTTCCAAGAACTCCGTGGGAATTGAGTCCGTGCGGCCCGGGGAAGGCCTTTTCGTCCAGGCGGACTGGCGCTTCTCCCATGAGTACGTGACGCCCATGGCCGCCAGTTTTCTGGGCTCTGCCATGGGTGACGAGGTTGCGCTGCGGGATCCTTCACACATCCTGGCCTTCCGCGACCACCTGACTTTCCTGCACCATTCCATGGATGAAGCCCGCAAGCAATCCGGGCTTCTCGACGCGGCCCGAAAACTGAAAACGGTTCAGGAGGAGTTTTGCGCGAAGCATGGCATCCGCCTGCACGGCGAACTGTCCGACGGCAGCGGGTCCGAGGGCATCTGCCATTCCCTCATGGCAGAGATCTACGCGGAGCCCGGCCAGGTGGTGGTGGGCACGGACTCCCACACCCCCCATGCGGGAGCCCTGGGATGCCTCGCCTTTGGCGTGGGCACCACGGATATCGCCAACGCCTGGATCACTGGCGATGTGCGCGTGACCGTTCCATCCACGCTGCGGGTGTTGCTGAAGGGCCGGCTCAAACCCGGCTTGGCGGCCAAGGATCTGGTGCTGCACCTCTTGGCGCAGCCCTTCATCCGCCAAGGTCAAGCCATCGGCCACGTGGTGGAATACCAGGGCGAAGCCATCCGCCGGATGAACACCGACGAGCGCGCCACGCTCACCAACATGGCCGCGGAGATCGGCGGATTCACGGGGCTGGTGGCGCCCGACGAAGAAACCATTCGCTTCCTCCGCGAACGCCGCGGCGTGGACTTCCGCCTGGAAGACTGGATGCGCGGTGATGCGGATGCCGAGTACGCCCATACCCTCGAGGTGGATTGCGGCTTGCTGGGGCCCATGGTCGCGAGGCCCGGCGATCCCGGCAATGGGGTGGCGTTGGCAGATATCCACGAGGATGTTGAAATCAACATCGCCTACCTGGGCAGCTGCACGGGCGGGAAGCGGGAGGATATCCGCGCCGCCTTCGAAGTGGTGGACGCGGCCCGCAAGGCAGGCCACCGCGTTCCGGCGGCCGTTCGATTCTTCGTGCAATGCGGCAGCGAGGACGTGCGCCGTTACGCCGCGGAGCAAGGCTGGCTCGCGGCCTTCGAGGCCGTGGGCGCCGAGGTGCTGGGCAGTTCCTGCGGCGCCTGCATCAATGCCGGGCCCGGCGTCAGCGCCTCCAAGGATCAGGTGACCATCAGCGCCATCAACCGCAATTTCCCGGGCCGCAGCGGCCCCGGCCAGGTCTGGCTCGCCAGCCCCGCCACCGTCGCCGCCAGCGCGCTGGCGGGAAAGCTTTGCGGCGCGGAAGCCTGGATGGATTCCAGATGGGTGACGCCATGACCTTCACTCCCACCACCTTGCGCGCGCTGATGTCCGCACTCCGGAAACCGGAAACCGGGTGTCCCTGGGACTTGAAGCAGGATCATCAGACCTTGGCGAAGTACCTGCGCGAAGAGGCCGCGGAGGTGCTGGACGCGCTGGCGGCCCACATTCCAGGCGACGAGGCCAGCGAAGCCCACCTGCGCGAAGAACTGGGCGACCTGTGGCTGCAAGTGGTCTTCCACGCGCAGCTGGCCGCGGATCGCGGCGCCTGGGATCTGCAGGACGTTGAGGAGGCCATCCTCACCAAGCTGGTTCGGCGGCATCCCCATGTCTTCGGCAGCGAGACCGTGAACGGTTCGGATCAGGTGCTGGCGAATTGGGAAGCCATCAAGCAAGGCGAGCGCGTGGCCAATGGGCTGGAACCCGAAAGGCGGCTGCTGGACGGCATTCCCGCAAGCCTTTCCCCGATGGAAGAGGCCCTGGAAATCGGCAAACGCTGCGCGAGGGTGGGCTTCGAATGGCCCGACCTCGAGGGTGTTCTCGACAAGGTGGTGGAAGAAATCGCCGAGCTCCAGGCCGAGAGCAGCGCACAGCGGGTGGAAGAGGAATTCGGCGACGTGATTTTCTCCCTGATGCAATGGGCCCGCAAGAAGGGGGTGGATCCGGACCGCGCCCTGCGCCGCCAGATGCTGCGCTTCAAGGGCCGATTCGAGAAAGTCGAGGACGACGCCAAGGCCCACGGCGGCTGGGATCAGCGCACCCTCGAACAGATGGAAGCCGCCTGGCAGGCCGCGAAGAAAGCCGCCGATCCGATCAGGAAATGAAGCCACAGAACAAAAAAAGCCGCAGATTTCGCAGATGACGCCGATGAAAAAACAAGTGAATACAAGTCGTTTTTTATCTGTGAAATCTGCGGCTATAACTTTTCCTGAATATCCACGAACCTCAGCCTGGAATCGCTTGGCACCATGGTGCGAAAAAGAGATTGAATCCACAGATTCCACCGATTACACAGATTGAACCCCGCGAACAGTGGAGAAATGAAGTTCGCTCCCGGCAGGTAACATGGGCCGCCCCGGCTTGGCCGGGGCCGCGCGACTTCGTCGTGCGGGTTTTCAGGGCGGCGGCTCTTCCGCACCAAAGGCGCGTGGCCGCCGCCGCCCTGAAAACCGGTTGGCCCATTCGGAGCACAAGGGGGATGCGTACGCCCCCGGGGCCAACGACAGCTGAAAATCTGTGGAATCTGTGGAATCTGTGGATGAACTTATTGATCCTGAAAAGACAGGCTGAGGTTGGGGGATAATCAGGTAGCTTTTTTCACGTGGAACATCTGTGGCCCTTCCTTTCTTCATCGTCACGCTCACCCATCCCACTTGGGACGCGGCGATGGCGTGCGCGCGCGCCTTGCCGGACGATGCCTTGCCGGAACTGCGCCTGGATCTTTTCCCGGAGCTGGATGCCGCCCGGCTGGTGAGGGACCTGGGCCACCGATGCCTGGTGAGCTGCCGGCGCGCTTCGGAACAGGGACGCTTTGAGGGTGATGAAGACACTCGGCTGACGCGCCTCCGCCAGGCTGCGGAGGCCGGACCCGCCTGGCTGGATCTGGAATGGGAATTGGAACCGCCGACGTGGCTGGAATGCCTTCGCCCCGAGTTAAAAGTGCTGCGGTCGGTGCACGTGCAGCCGGGTGTCTTCGATCTTGAGGCGCGGCTTGAATCCTTGCCGGATGGTGATGCCTTCAAGTGGGTGGGCCACGCGGCGCGGCTGTGGGACAACGTGCGGGTGAAGACCGCGCTCAATCGCGCGAAAGACGCAGGCATCCATCTTTCCGCTTTTCTCATGGGCCCCAAGGGGGTGGCGGGCCGCTGCCTGCAAAGGGCCTGGGGCGGGGCCTTCACCTACGTGGCGCCGGACGACGGGGTGGCCGCGGCGCCTGGGCAGCTGAAGCTTGCAACCATGAAGAAGTGGGGCTGCCACCTGGTGACACCGCAGACCGGGCTGTGCGCCGTCATGGGCGAACCCGTGCTGCATTCCCGCGGCCCGGCCTTCCACAACCAGCGATTCCAGCAGGAGGGGAAAAACCTGATCTACCTTCCCCTTGAATGCGGCGACGCGCACGAGGCTGCGGAAGCGCTCGATTCCTTGGAAGTCCTGGGTCTCAGCATCACGGCGCCGCTGAAGGAAACACTGCCGAGGCTCCTTGGCTTGCAAGGACCCCTCAACACGCTTTGGCGGCGGGACATGACTGCTCCTTGGCAGGGCGCCAACACCGATGCAGAAGCACTGTGGGTGGCCCTGGAACAGCTAGCGCCCGGCCCGATCCTACTGCTGGGGAATGGGGGCGTGGCCGAAACCACGCGGTTGCTGCTGGAGCAGGAAGGAAGACCCTTCATGCAGATTTCGCGTTTGGAGCTGGTGCCGCTTGAAGCGATTCAAGCCTTTTCACCGGTGGGCGTGATCCAGGCCACCAGCCTGGGCATGAAAGCCGAGGATCCCATGCCTTTCCCGGAACACCTCGAAGCTGCGAAACCCTCCTTAGAATGGGCCGTGGAGTGGATCTACAAGGAGCGCACAGCCTTTTCCGGATGGGCACAGAAGGCAGGCCTGGAGGTGGTGGAGGGCGACAGTCTCTTCGAATCCCAGGCAAGGGCCCAGAGCGCGAGGTTCATGGAACTCTGCTAGCTTCTTCCCATGCGCTTGATCCTGGTGGAAGACAAGGACAGTTTCCGGAAACTCCTGATCCAGGCGTTGAAGGGGAGCGCCTGGAAGCTCAGAGCCACGGGAGACCCTTTGGAAGCCATGGGCTGGATCGAAGGCGATGGCGCCGAAGTGCTGGTCACGGACCTTCGGCTTCCGGGAATCAGCGGGCTGGAGCTCATCCGGCGCGCCAAGCGGGCGCAGCCGGGGCTTCGGGTGGTGCTGATGAGCGCCTTCGGCGAACCCAAGGACATCGTCTCGGCCATGCAAATGGGGGCGGAGGATTTCCTGCCCAAACCCTTCGACATGGACATTTTTCTCGCGCTCATGGATCGCCTCCAGGCCTTGGTGGGAGCGCCTCCGCCGGATCCGCGGGAACCCTGGATCGCCTTTTCTCCAGCCATGCGTTCGCTGGATTCCAGTCTTCGCGCCGCCGCGGATAGCGAGGCTCCGGCCCTGTTCATCGGTCCCAAGGGAGCTGGCAAAGCCAGGGCGGCGCGGCGTCTCCATCCCTTGCGCCAGCCTCGGGGCCCTTTCCTGTCCCTGTCCGCCTCGGATCTGGAAGAGGGCATCGGCGCCGCCACCCTTGGGCTGCTGCAGGGCGGAAGCTTGCTGGTGCTTGGTCTGGAGCACTTAAGCCCGAAGGCCGAGGTGGCCTTGCTGAAGGCTATGGATGCTCCGTTGGGGCATGGAATCCAATGGATGGCCACCTGTGGCGATGAATCAGCGGTGCCTGATGCGGCGAGGCTGCGCCTGGGAGTGCTGCGGTTCGAGCTGCCCAGCCTTTCTCGTCGCCAGGAAGATCTAGTGCCATTATTTCGTGCGTTATTGGATCAGGCAGCCACGGGGGAGGGCAGGGTGGCGCCAGCCCTGGACCGCTCCGCCGAGAAGGAAGTGCTGTCGCGGGAATGGCCCGGCAACGCGCGGGAAATGGCCTGGTGCGCCCAGGCGACGCTGCACAACGCGTCGGGACTGCTGGCGAGGCATCTGGCGGCGGCACCCCTGGGCGGCGGCGGAAGGCCCGAAGGGGAATTATCACTGCCCTGGCCCCAGGGATCCACGCTGGAGGCCATGTTGAAAGAAGCCCAGCACTCCATTGAAGGCGTCCTGCTCCGCCGGGCCCTGGCCACCCATGGGAACGACCCCGCCTCCGCCGCCGCGTCGCTGGGGCTCACCCTGCGCGCTTTCGCATCCAGGGCGAAGGAACACAAGATTTCGGAGACCTGAGTCCTGGGTCCTGGGTCCTGAGGTTCACGAAGGATGCGGCCGGGGGCCGCGACATTCATTGACGCGCTGAAGGCGCCACCAGATTGCCTCAGGACTCAGTGCCCAGAACTCTCCCCTCACAACCTCGTACCCCGTCTCTCCCGCTTCTGCGAACATGGGGATTCACATCGCGGACCCGCCATGATCCCCACGTCCACCGCCACAGCCTTCGACCCTAGCGCCATCGCTGAAGCCCGGGCGAAGGTCAACGCCGGACTGGCCGCGCTATCGGCCGTGGTGGTGGGCAAGGAAGTGCAGGTCCGCCGGGCGCTGGCGGTGCTGCTTTCCGGGGGCCACGTTCTGGTGGAGGATCTGCCGGGCGTGGGCAAGACCACCCTGGCCAAGGGCTTGGCGCGGCTCCTGGGGGGCAGTTTCCAGCGGGTCCAGGGCACCAATGATCTGCTGCCATCAGACCTGCTGGGCGTGCACCTTTGGGATACGGAAACCAAAACCTTCCGCTTCCAGCAAGGTCCAGTGTTCTGCAACGTGCTCCTGCTGGATGAGCTGAACCGCATTGGCCCCAAGACCCAAAGCGCGCTGCTGGAAGTCATGGTGGAAGGACAAGTGACGCTGGATCGCAGCTCCCACCAGCTGCCCGACCCGTTCTTCGTCATCGCCACCCAGAATCCCATGGACCACGCGGGCACTTTTCCCCTGCCGGAATCGCAATTGGACCGCTTCGCCTGTGTGCTGCACCTGGGCTATCCCGATCCAGTGAACGAGCGGAAAGTCATCACCGGCCAGGCGGGCGCCGAGCGGCTGGATGGCCTGCAGGCTTCCCTTGACCTGGCAGACTGGCGGGCCGCGAGGCTGGCGGTGCGCAGGATGAAAGTCTCCGATGCGGTCTTGGATTATGTTGAACGGGTGGTGTCCAGAATCCGCAATGGCGGTGGCTTCTGCTCCACGCGGGCAGTCAGGCATTGGGTGGCGCTCTCCCAAGCCGAAGCCTGGCTCGAAGCGCGGGAGTTCATCACGCCTGATGACCTGCAGGCGACCCTCTCGGATGTCATGGCCCACCGGGGCACCATGGACGATCGCCGTCTCAATCGCGGCGAGCGGCGGGACCAGCTGGCGCGGGTGCTGGTGGAAACGCCCGTCGGCTGGAAATGAGTGAGAAGAAATCCCTCGGAACGCTGCTCCGCCAGGCGCGGGAAGTCAAGGGCTTGAGCCTTGAGCGGCTGGCCCGGGACTTGAATCTGCAGGAATCCGTCCTGCGATCGCTGGAAGCGGACGTCTACGAGCAGCTTCCCACCGGAGGCGAACGCCCCTTGGTGCGGCAGGTGGCCGAGCGGCTCGACGTGGATCTTTCCCAGCATCAGGAAGCCTGGGAAACCCTTCCGGGGAGCATGGCCGAGGACGCTCCCGACCCAAGGCAAGAACGGCTCGAGCGCATCATCATGGGTGTCCTCGCGGTGGGTTCCATCGGCCTGCTGGCCTGGCTGGTGGTGCCCGGCCCCAACCTAAAGCGAGGTCCATTGGATGAGCATCAAGCACCTAAATCGGTGGCCCGCCAGGGACTGCAACCCGCGGCTACGCCCCATGCGCCGCCGCGTGGCGCTGGCCGTGACTACCCCGTCCTGGGCGAGATGCTGCCCGAAGCCTCATCCACCGAAGAAGGCTTGTTGGTGGCTTTGCGCGCCCAAGATGCCTCGCCCGTTCATATCGTGGCCAAGGGCCTGGACGAAAGGCGCATGTTGCAGGTGAGCGAACCCTGGGTCCTGCGGGTGAAGGGCGCCTTCACCATAACCCTGGAAAATGCGGGCGTGGTGAGCCTCGAAGTGGCGGGCCACACCATCCATCATGGGCAGAGCGTGGGTGAAACCTGGGTGGGCCGCTTCGATGCCGAAGGGCGATGGATCCGGCCCAAGCCTCCCGAAGAGCCTCCGCCCACCGCGCCGGAAGTGGACCCTGAGGCTCCCGGGGAACATTGATGGCTTGACTCGTGATTCCCGCGGAGAGCCACTTGAATTTTCGATTTTCGATTTTCGATTGGAACTCGATGGATGCAGGTGTCCACAATCGTCAATCGTCAATCGTCAATCGCCAATCGAAAATTGCAGATGAGCTTGGTTCCGGCTGAAGCAAAATTAGTCTGATACTAGAATTCCACGCGCCACCGGAGTCCAGATGCATCCCCTCGTTGAACGCTTCATCGCCAAGCAGTTGCCAGAACCCATGGTCATGGCCCTGCTGGGGGGCAGCCTGCCGGTGCCGCCCCAGGACCTGCTGCACGCCATCGCCGGCGCCGTCTTCAGCGAATCGCAATACGCGCCCAAGGGTCTTGAAACCCTGATGGGAATGCCAGAGTCCCTGCTGGACACGGCCATCTCGGGGGAAATAGAAGATCCGGACATCCTCGGCGTGATCCT
>JAJYMZ010000092.1 GCA_021786615.1 Acidobacteriota bacterium | reverse complement strand
GAACCCTTCCTTGCCCTGTTGCCGGAGCCTCAGGAAGGGTTTGCCGATGGCCTGTAGCTGGTGGGGTTCCAACCCTTCTCCTTCATCGGAGATGGCGAGCTGCAGGCGATTCTTAAAAGGAGTGCTCGTCAAAACGACCGTGCCCTTTCCATGGAAGAGCGCGTTTTCCAGCAGGGTGAACAGGGCGGATCGAAGGGAGGGCAGGGGCGCGCGTCCCTTGGTTTCGCCAAGGCTCAACACCAACTTGCGGCCTTCAGCCTCGAAGGCGGGCTCCAGATCGTCCACCACGTCCCGTAGCCAGTCCGGATCAACCTCTGCGATGGGAAGGACCTCGTTGCTGCCCCGGATGACCCGCAGCCCGTTCTCGATCATCAGCGTCAGCGCGTCCACCTCGGAGCCGAGCTTCAACAGCTCCTCATCGGCCTGGTCCTGGGTCAAACGCCCCAGGCGCAGTGTGTCGCAGCGAAATTTGAGAATCGCCAGGGGTGTCTTGAGGCTGTGGGTCATGCTTGCCATTCGGTCGGCGTCCAACAGGGCTCGCTTTTGGGACCGATGCCGCAGCCAGAAACCCAGGGCCACGAACATGGCAATGGCAAAACCCACAGACCAGGCGGTCCAGCGCAGGCGTGCGTACTGCCTCCTGAACTGGGCGGATTCTGCGGCGAAGGGAATGCCCACCAGTTCCCAGTCTTCCCCCAGGTAATCGCTGAGGGTGGGAAGGGTCACGAGGGTTTCATTGATGCGGGCTGGATCTGCCTGGAGATTGGGGTCCTTCCCCCAGACTTGCTTGGGGATATCGCGGCGGTTTGCCTCCGAGGCGCGGCGGATACCCACGCGCAAAGGCGCATCATGGCCAAAGACTTGTCTTAGCGCCGCGGTCACCTGGGGTGTTCCCGGCCGCCAGCGCTTGATGACCATGTACTGGTCCCCGCGCACGACGCTGCTGGGGATGCGGGTGTGATCTGGATCCTGATGACTGGATGGAGTCCATTGCGCCCGGGGATAGGTTTCGGCCTGGGCGATCCAAGCGCGATACATCTGGGCGGTGGCGTTGTCCGGGGCCTTCACCAGACGCTCCCCCTCGCGGATCCAAAGCGTGCGGTTCCCCCACCGATCCAGCACTCCCTCCACCAGCGGCTGCTTCCGGAGGTAGTCCAGCACCACGGGCTCATTGCCTTGCTCGAATTCCTGGAGCACTGGGACGTCCATCCAGTGCTGCTCCACCCTCGCCATCTCGGGCAGATGCCTGTCTGAGTATGCCTGGATGACCTCGAGCATCCGATTGATGGCGAATTGCCTCGGCGCCCAGAAGAGACCATAAGCCACGGCCATGCCCGCCAAACCCAGCATGGCGACCCCCCCCCAGTTCAGGATCCGCTGCGATGCGGTCGGCCCTTGCCTCCGGCTGCGGTATGGTTTGAACCGGGCGATCCGGCGGGTCCGCATCTGGATCTCAGCCCAGGGCCAGCATTCGTTCCACAGGCTTCAGGGCCCGCAAGCGGACCTCCTCGTCCAGTGTGATTTCTGGCCGCAGATCCCGTAAGGCCAGATACAGCTTTTCGAGACTGTTGAGTTTCATGTAGGGGCACAGGGAACAGTTGCAGCCGCTGTCCGCCGGGGCGGGAATCAGCTCCACGCTGGGCCGCCGCTGCCGCATCTGGTGCAGAATGCCCGCCTCGGTGGCCACGATGAAAGCGTTAGCAGGATCCTTTGCGACATAGTTCAGCAGAGCTGCCGTGCTGCCCACGAAATCGGCCATTTGGGAGACCGTGGCGTCGCATTCCGGGTGGGCGATGAGCTTGGCCTCCGGGTGCTTGGCTTTCAGGGCCGCGATGCGCTTGGCGGTGAACTGCTCGTGGACGATGCAGAATCCCGGCCACAGCACCATGTCCCGTCCTGTCTGCTTCAGGACCCATTTGCCCAGGTGGCGGTCCGGCGCGAACACGAGCTTCTTTTCCTGGGGGATGCTTTCCACCACCCGCACAGCATTGGAGCTGGTGCAGATGATCGTGCTCAGCGCTTTCACGCCCGCGCTGCAGTTGATGTAGCTCACCACTTCGTGGTCCGGGTATTGCTTCAGCCATTCAGCGAACTGGTCCGCGGGACAGCGATCCGCCAGACTGCACCCGGCATCCATGTCGGGAATGACCACTTTCTTGCCGGGGCTCAGGATCTTGGCGGTTTCCGCCATGAAATGCACGCCGCAAAAGGCGATGACTTCTGCATCCGTCTTGGCCGCTTGCTGGCTCAATTGAAGGCTGTCCCCAACGAAGTCCGCCAGATCCTGGATTTCCGGCTCCTGGTAATAGTGGGCCAGGATCACGGCCTTACGGGTGGTCCGCAGGCGCTGGATCTCCGCCACCAGATCAAGGCCGGGCTCGATGCTTTCCAGATCCGGGACGTAGGTGGTACTGACCAGGCTGGTTGCGTAGGGCGAATTGATGCTCATGTAAGGATTCTACTTCGCCTTCGATAGAAAGGCCCGAACCCTTCGGCGGGGTTCATCGTCCAGGAAGGCCATGGCAAAGGCCACGCGCTCCCAGGCCAGGGCAGGCCCACGGGGCACGTTCCTCTGAAAATCCTGCACTTCTTTCAGAAGAGCCAGGGCTCTCATGTCTGCCTTTTCGGCTGGTTTCTCAAGGCAATCCCCCCTAATCTGGACTTGGCGCTCTGCCGCACACGGGGCGTGGCTTACTGGGCTTTTCGGCTCGGCTTGGGACACGTATTTTTCAACCTTTTCATTAGGCAAGGGGAATGCAATGGCCAAGATTCAGGCTAGCAGCGACTTTGACATCGTTCGTTTGGATCAGGTGAAGGTCAGCCAGTATTTCGGTTGCAATACGTTCAGCGAGCGGACCATGAAGGAGCGGCTGTCCAAGGACAGCTACAAGGCCTTCAAGTCAGCCTTGAGAAAGGGAGAGCGCCTTTCCTCGGAAGTGGCCCACGCCGTGGCCACCGCCATGAAGGACTGGGCCATGGAACACGGCGCCACCCACTTCACCCATTGGTTCCTGCCCATGACCGGCGCCACCGCCGAGAAGCACGATGCCTTCATCAGCTGGGACGAGCCCGGGCAGGTCGTGGAGCGGTTCAGCGGCAGCATGCTCATCCAGGGGGAGCCCGATGCCAGTTCCTTCCCCAGTGGCGGCTTGCGCGCCACCTTTGAGGCCCGGGGCTACACCGCCTGGGATCCCACCAGCCCAGCCTTCCTCATGGAAGGGCCCCTCGGCATCACGCTTTGCATTCCCACGGCCTTCATCGGGTATCACGGCGAGGCCCTGGACCAGAAAGTTCCCCTCATGCGCTCCATGGAGGTGGTGAGCAAGGTCGCGGTCGCCGCGTTGCGGTTGCTCGGCACCAAGGCCGCCAGCGTGGTTGCCCAGTGCGGCCCGGAGCAGGAATATTTCCTGGTGGACGCGGAGCTCGCCAAGCAGCGGCCGGACCTGCTTTTCGCCAACCGCACCCTGCAAGGCGCCCGTCCCCCGAAAGGGCAGGAACTCGAGGATCACTATTTCGGTTCCATCCAGGCGCGGGTGCTGGGCTTCATGCAGGAAGCCGAGCTGGAATGCTTCAAGCTGGGCATTCCTGCCAAGACGCGGCACAACGAGGTGGCTCCGAACCAGTTCGAGATCGCGCCCATCTATGAGGCGGCCAACATCGCTTCGGACCACAACCAGCTGCTGATGGAGATCCTGAAATCCGTGGGCGAGCGGCATGGTCTCGCGGTGCTGCTGCACGAAAAGCCTTTCGCGGGCGTGAACGGCAGCGGCAAGCACGTGAACTGGAGCCTCGCCACCGATGAAGGCCAGAACCTGCTGGAGCCCGGACATACCCCGGAACAGAATCTCCAGTTCCTCTACTTCCTCGCGGCGACCCTGAAGGGCATCCCTCGCCACGAGGCCC
>JAJYMZ010000046.1 GCA_021786615.1 Acidobacteriota bacterium | reverse complement strand
TCCGATCTCATCCAGATCCAGATAGGCATGGGCCAAGGGCGCCGTCACCAGCGGCTTGGCGAGGGAGGCGAGGTCATAGAAGGTCACGCTGGATCGCCTGGGTGCGCGTAGGGCTCGCGCGGCCACTTCCATCCGTTCTCGATCTTCTTCCAGCCGATGTGTTCGTAGTAGTGCTCGGCAATGACAGAAGCCTGGAGCACCCATTGCACATCGGGCCTGCCAAGGCTTTGGGCGCGTTCCAGGAGATCCTTGCCAAGCCCTCGCTTCTGGAAATCCGGATGCACCGCCAGGTCGCAGACGTAGCCATCGTAGGCGTAGTCGGTCCAGCCGCGCAGCAGCGCCACCAGCCGTTGGCCGCCCCGATCCTCGAACTCCTCCCAGACCGTGAGCACGACATTGGAGCCCTGGAACATGCGCTTCAGGCGATCCAGATCAGAGGTGGGCCGGCGCAGTTTGGCCGCGTCATAAAGGTCCGCGATGGCACTGGGGTCCGGAACAATGTCGCTGCGGTGGATCAGAGTCATCACCCCTCCCCCATGGCCACCAGGCTCTCCGCCACGGCCTTTTGCACCAGATCCGCCACTCGCATGGCCTCCAGGCCTTCGGCCCAGGAAACGTAGTCCTGGCCTTGGCCTATGCAGGCCTGATGGAAGGCTTCGATTTCGAGTTTCAGGGGTTCGCCTTCCTCGATATCCACGATTTCAGGGATGACTTCGGGGCCATGCTCGCCCATTTTCAGCCTCAGGATCTCCAGCTTCTGGGCGGCGAAATCCAGGCTCGCGTATTCCTGATGGCCGAAGGCCCGGAGGGTGCGCTCCTTCTTGCGCGCCACGCGACTGGCGGTGACCGTGGCGAAGGCGCCTCCCTCGAATTTGAGCCGGGCGTTCACCAGATCCGGGACCTTGGTGAGCACCGGCACGCCCACGGCCTCCACGTCCACCACGGGCCGCTGCACCAGCGCCATCAACAAATCGAGATCGTGGATCATGACGTCCATCACCACATCCACTTCCAGCGAGCGCATGGGGAAGGGCGAGACGCGAACGGTCTCGATGAACTTGGGCCTGAAGCCCGCGGCGCGAAGGGCTGCCACGGCGGGGTTGAAGCGTTCGAGATGGCCCACGCAGGCCACCAGGCCCGGATTCATTTTTCGCGCCAGGGCCAAAGCCGCCAGCAGCGCTTCGCCCTCGAGAAGAGTCGCCGCCAAGGGTTTTTCCATGAGCAGGTGCTTGCCGGCCTTCAGCACTTCCAGGCCGATGGCATGATGCAGGCCCGTGGGTGCGGCGACCTGCACCGCATCCACTTCAGAAAGAATGTCCCCTACGGCTGGCGCCCACCGGGTGTGGAATTTTTGCGCGATCTCGGTGCCGCGTTCCTGTGAGGGATCCACCACCGCCACCAGTTCCGCCCCATCGGAATCGGAAGCGATCCGGGCGTGATGCTGGCCCAGGTGCCCCACACCCACCACGGCGACGCGCAATCTGGACATGCAAACCTCCGTTCCTAGTGTAGGCGAGCATCAGGTAAGCTATTGGGAACTTCGAGGTCCCCATGCCCGCATTCGAATCAATCGCTCTCATCAAATGGCTGCACTTCATCCTGCTGTCCATGGCGGGCGGTGGCGCCATCGTGGCTTTGCTGCTCTCTGGCTTCGAAGATGAACGCGAGGATCTCCGCGGCCTCGCCGCCACCATCTGGAAGCGCACCGCCACCTGGGGCTTCCGGCTCGCCGTGCTGGTGGGCATCGGCGCGCTGCTAATCCACATGAAGAACGGAAACAATTTGCTGTTAGAACGTTATATGCACATCAAGCTGACCCTGGTGCTGCTCCTGTTGGCCTGCTCGGAAATGGCGCCCAAAGCTCTGGCGGTGGGCAAGCGCGGCGCGGCCATGGCCGCCCTGCTGCTGTTCCTGCTGACAAGCTTCGTCATGTACAACCAGGGCATCTTCGGCCGCAAACCCAAGCCCATGCCTGTGCCCCTGGCCTTGACGGAGCCCGATGGCACCATGCACGCGGACCGTTGAGCCACTACCGTCATCCCTTTCTTCACCTGTCAGTGCGCTGCCATCGCCTGCCTCGCGTTCACGGCGGGCCGCTGGCAGCGGATTATTTCATAAAAAACCCAGCACGCCGCACCCCCACCTTGGCGGAGATGCGTGGCTTCAGGACCGCCCTGGCCAAGCTAAATGAATCCGACTGAGACTGAGTCCTGTTGTAAGCTTAATCCCTCTTCAAGGAGAAACTGATGCGCATGACCGCCCTCCTTTTCACCCTCACCCTCGGCCTATCCCTAGTGTCACAGACGCCGGCGGCCAAGCCCACCACCCAACCTGCCGGAGCCCCAGCCGCAGAACCTACCATCGGCGGGGCAATAGATGGCACCTTCCAATGGGTGCCCGCCCAGTTCATCTCCGCCGCCGAGGCCATGCCCGAAGACAAGTACGACTGGGCGCCCACCCAGGGCGAATTCAAGGAGGCTCGGACCTTCGCGCAGCAGATCAAGCATGTGGCCGCCGTGAATTACTTTGTGGGCGCCACCATTCTCGGCGAGAAGCCCCCGGTGGAGGTGGGCGATCCCGAAAAGGGTCCGGCCAGCCTCAAGACCAAGGCCGAAATCATGGCGTACCTGAGAGGCTCCTTCGACTACGCCCGCAAGGCTGTCCAGAGCATCACCGCCAAGAATGGCACCAAGTCCTTGAAGAGCCCCTTCGGTCAAGGCACCACGACACCCCTGGGCATGGCCACACTCCTGGCCTTCCACGGCATGGACCACTATGGCCAGATGGTGATCTACCTCCGCAGCAACGGAATCATCCCACCCGCGAGCCGCAAGAAATAACCTTCAACCAGGCTCAACAGGCCGCCCCTCAGCATTGCTGAAAGAGCCTGGCCGGGTACTTCGACGTCTCGGCCTCCTTCAGCCTTTTCCAATTCGGCTCGACATGCTGAAGGGCGATGCCGCTCTGGAAGGTCCTAACCCCCTCATCCTTGTACCGGTCAACCATGACCGTCAGGCCGTTCGCACGGATCCAAAACGGTGTGACTCCCAGCCTGGCGCCAGCCTGCCAGTCTGTGTGACATTCAGCACATTTTGGCCGTGAATTAAAAAATCAGGGGCTGGAGGCATTCCATTCGGAATTTTCATGGCCACAATGGCCGCAGCATTCCAATCCAAGCACCAACCAAACAGGAGGGACCCATGGGCCAGTGGACACTTACCAAAATCACCCTCGAGGCTGAGCTGGAGGGCCGCGTGGAGAGACTGGAACTGGCAGGGAAGGCACTGACAGAAAAATACATCGGCATTGGCTGGGGAAATATTCGGAAAGAAGGCAGGTATAAAGACTTTCACATCTTTGATCCACGGATATTCAACGTTGACACCTCCACCGGGACACCACCCTCCCCGCCGCCAGCACCATTGCCTGTGTTGAGTCGCCCCAGCCCCGAAGACCAACCGGCACTGCTGCTCAAGGAACCAAATTGCTGCGTCGATCTTTGGCCTTGAGATAGGATTCGGATTTCCGCTTCAAATTTCCGTTGAGGCGAAGGGCCTGCTGGAACAGGGCCAGGCCCTGGGCCTTGGCATGGCCAGAGGAGGATGGGCTTTCCTGTTCCGCCTGGGTCAGGTAGAGAAGACCCAGCAATAGAGAGGTTTCGCCGGAACGGGGGTCCAATTCCAGGCTTCTCCTTGCGGCTTTGATCCCCTCGGCTAGGTCCTCTCTCCGCTGCTCTGTGCTGCGGGCCCGCACCAGATGCAGCCGGGCGATCCCCTCGAAGGAGGTGGCGCTGCGGCTAAGCTTCGTGGCATTGCGGTAGGCCTTCAAACCCATCTCGATGTGCCGATCCGAAGGGGTCCCCTTGGCCATGGCCCAGCAGGCTTTCAGGCATTCTGATTGCCCCCGGAGCTC
>JAJYMZ010000082.1 GCA_021786615.1 Acidobacteriota bacterium | reverse complement strand
TGGCCTTCACGGACATGTTCCTCTACTATCTGCTGGTGCCGCTGCTGCCGATCTACGCGCGGGAACTGCATCTGGGGCAGATGCGCGTCGGCCTGCTGTTCGGCAGCTACGCCATCGCCCTGGTGGTGGTGACGCTGCCCCTGGGCAGCCTGGCGGATCGCGTGGGACGCCGCAAGCCCATGCTCATCGGGCTGCTGGCCTTGGGTTCGACGACGCTGCTCTTCCTGTTTGCCAAGAGCTATTGGCTGCTGGTGCTGGCCAGGGGACTGCAAGGCGCGGCGGGAGCGGCCACCTGGATTCCAGGAATGGCCCTGCTGGCGGATTACTTCCCCCGTGAGCAGCGTGGGAAAGCCATGGGCACCGCCTTCGCCTGCGCCAACCTCGGCGTCCTCACCGGGCCGCCCCTATCGGGTTATCTCACCGAGGGTTTTGGCGCTTCCGCGCCGTTCATTCTTGGATTCTGCCTGGTGGGGCTGGATGCGGCCGGGCGGGCCTTCCTGCTGGAAGAAGTGCCAGGTGAAAAAGGCGAACGCATCAGTCCATTCGTCTTGGTCAAAAACCCCGTGATCCTGGTGTTCAGCGGGGCACTGGCTTTGGGTTCAGCCTTGTGGGCCGTGCTGGAATCCACGCTGCCTTTGCACTTCGACGCGGTGTTGCGCTTCGGCCCCGCTGAGATCGGGCTCTGCTTCGCGGCCGCGGCGCTCACGCACACACTCACCTCACCTCTGATGGGACATCTGTCGGATCGCATCGGCCGTAAGAAAGTGCTCGTCATCGGCCTGGCTTTGAGCATGGTGTTCATCCCGCTGCCGGTGTTCTTCCGCCAGACGGTCTTCGTGGTGGGCGCCATGATGGCCCTGGGCAGCATCGCGAGCCTGATCATGTCGCCCTCCAGCCCCGCGGTGGCCGATGCCGTCGAGAAGACTGGGAGCACCAGCTTTGGGTCGGCCTTTTCGATCCTGAACATCGCCTATGCCGTGGGCATGATGGTGGGCCCCCTGGTGGGCAGCGCCCTGGTGCAGCTGCTGGGATTGCAGAGGGCCTTGACCCTGGTGGGACTGGGTTTCGGCAGCTACATTCTGGCGACGCGGAAGATCGTTGCCTGAGCGTGTAAGTTGGAAGCTGGAGGCCCCAATGACCCGATGCATGGGAGTGATCTTTGGCTGGGCCGTGGCGGCGAGTCTGCTATCGGCCCAAGTTCCGGCCGCGGGCTATCACGGCCTGCGCCTTCCGGTTCCGTTTTTCGCCGGAAACCGGGCGCGCCTGATGCAGCAGCTCAAAGCCATGGGCCCCGGCACCCTGGCGGTCATCAATTCCATGCCCGAGCAGCCGCGCAATGGGGACAGCGAACACGCTTTCAGGCAGGATTCGGATTTCTACTACCTGACGGGTGTGGAGGAACCCGGCGCCGTGGCGCTGCTGGCGACGGATGGGGACAAGCCCTACACGTTGCTGGTGCGCCCCCGGGATCTCAAACGGGAGGCCTGGAATGGACCCCGGCTGGGTATCGAGGGCGCGCTGAGCATGGGCGCGGACCAGGCCTTTGCTTTCCCGAAAGGTGATGAAGTATTGACTGAAGCCATCAGACACGCCCAGCGCATCGTGCTGGTCTGCAATCTGGACCGGGAGTTCCGCACCAGGATTCTTGACGCGGTACTGCCGCTGGGTACGGACAACAATCACGGGCAGTTCAGAAAATCCGTCATGGATGGACGCCATCTGGTGGCGGAGCTGCGTTCCATCAAACAGCCCGCCGAGATCGAGATGATCCAGAAGGCGGTGGATGTGAGCATCGAGGGCCATCTGGCTGCCATGCGGGCGTCCAGGACGGCCACCAACGAGGGCCAGGTGGCTGGGGCTTTCGAAGGAACGGTGCGAGAGCTCGGGGCGCGCTTTCTCGGCTACGACACCATCGCGGGGGCCGGCAACCAGAGCTGCATATTGCACTATCCCTTCAACGATGCGCCTCTGCATTCCGGCGATCTGCAACTCATGGACGCCGGCGCGGAAGTGGGCTACTACACCGCCGATATCACTCGCACGTGGCCGTTGAGTGGAAAATTTTCCACAGAGCAGCTGGCTCTTTACGATTTGGTCTTCAAGGCCCAGGAAGCGGGCATCGCCGCCTGCGTGGCGGGCAATCCCCACATCGCCACCCATTTCGCGGCCTCGCGGGTGGTGAGCAATGGCCTGGTGGACCTCGGCATCCTGAAGGGCGGCAAAGACGAGGTCTATAAAAAAGGAGGTTGGAAGCGCTTCTTCATCCACGGCACCAGCCACTGGCTGGGCTTGGACGTGCATGATGCCGGGGATTACGGAGTCAGGGATCCGATCTACCGCGCGGGCGGGCGGCGCCCCCTGGAGGCTGGCATGGTGCTGACGGTGGAGCCTGGCATCTACATCCCCAAGGGCAGCGAAGGCGTGGATCCCAAGTGGCAGGGCATCGGCATCCGCATCGAGGACGACATCCTGGTGACGAAGGAAGGCCCCAGGAACCTCAGCGCGCGCCTGCCCAGGAAGGCCGAGGATGTGGAGCGGGCGTTGAAGTAGCTATCGAGCTAGGAGCTCATGGCCTGCTGGTCACCCGAAATATTCCCGGTCAATCCACCGCGCGGCCCAGAGCCCGAAGCCGCTGGCCACCATGGAAAGCACCACGGCGGTGGTGATCCCGACGAAGGCCCCCAGCCACCAGC
Organism: Acidobacteriota bacterium; assembly: GCA_021786615.1. GTDB lineage: Bacteria > Acidobacteriota > Holophagae > Holophagales > Holophagaceae > JANXPB01. The sequence continues at coordinate 1,222 of JAJYMZ010000082.1, read as the reverse complement.
CGATCCACCCGGCGATGGTCATGAGCAGCATGCTGAGAATTCCTTTCATGGGGCTCCGGGATGTGGGCCGTGGGCTTTCAACTTTCGACTTTCAACTTTTTCAACTTTCGACTCTCAACTCAGAACGACATCACCTTCATCGTATTCGTGCTGCCGCTCTTCCACAGGGGCAACCCCATGGTCATCACGATCTGGTCCCCGGGGTTTAATTCCTGATGTTCCAGCAGCAGTTCGCGGAGGGCCTCCACCATTTCATCCGTGCTTTCCACCCTGGGGATGATGAGGGCTTTCACGCCGCGGAGCAGGCCCATGCGCCGGGCGCTGAATAGATCCGTGGTGGCGCCCAGGACCGAGATCCTGCCCGCCAGGCGCGAGACCATGCGGGCGCTGCCGCCGCCTTCGGTGAAGGCCACGATCCAGCGGGCCTGGATTTCCTCCGCCGTCCGGCACGCGGAAAAGGCCACCGAGATATCGGCCCGGCCGTGGATTTTCGTGGCTAGTTCCCGCTGGATGGAATCAGTCCCACGCTGCTGCTGGGAATCAGCTTCCGTCGCGATGCGCACGAGCCACTGCACCGCTTCCACGGGGTACTGGCCCGTGGCGCTTTCGGCGCTGAGCATCACGGCGTCGGTGCCATCCCAGATGGCGTTGGCCACGTCGCTGGCCTCGGCGCGGGTGGGCTGGGGATTCGTGATCATGGACTCGAGCATTTGGGTGGCGGTGATGACAGGTTTCAGGGCTCTTCGCGCGGCGCGGATGATGCGCTTTTGGAGCCCCGGCACGCGCTCCACGCCCAGCTCGACGCCAAGATCCCCCCGGGCCACCATCACACCCCAAGATACTTCGAGGATTTCTTCCAGGTGCGCCAGGGCCAGGGGATGCTCGATCTTGGCGATGATGGGTTGCGAACCGCCCCGCTGCTCGATGCGCGCCTGCAACGCACGGACGTCCTCTGGGCCGCGCACGAAACTTTGCGCGAAGAGGTCCACGTCGTGGGCCACTCCCCAATTGATGTCTTCCATGTCTTTTTCCGTCAGCGGGTCCATGGCCACGTCGAGCCCCACGGGATGCACGCCCTTCCGGGCTTTCAGCAGGCCCCCCACCAGTACCTTCGCCGTCACCAGCACCCCATCGGATTCCACGACTTCCAGGCCCAGCGCGCCATCATCCAAGAGCCAGATTTGCCCGGGTTTGGCTGCGTGGAAAAGTTCCGGGTGCGGGA
>JAJYMZ010000011.1 GCA_021786615.1 Acidobacteriota bacterium | reverse complement strand
TTCCGATCTCAAGTTCCTGATGGCGCAGAAAGCCAAGCACAAGGCCGCGGAAGTTGACCTGGCCTGGCTCAAAGACTACAAAGCCAAGTGATCCGGCGGCAGAAGCCAGGTATTGACCCTTCACTTCACTGATTCCCCATCAGGCTTCCAGCAACCACCCGCTTGCCCTTCCAGCAGGCTTTATCAGAGGCACCCATGCGTCGCACTCATCTCACCCTGCTCGCCGCCGCCGCGATTCTCGCCGTAGGAGGCCCAGCCAATGCCAAGATGCCTTTCGTGAAGAAAGCCAAGGATCTTGGATTCACCTACATCCAGAACTGCGCCTCCTGCCATGTGGACAAGATGCCCAAAGCCGCGGCCAAGGGCGAGCCCTTTGGTGAAATCGGAAAATTCCTGAAGGCCGAGAAAGCCAAGCACAAGGCCACAGAAGTGGACGTGGCCTGGCTGAAGGATTACAAGCCCGCCAAGTGATCAATCCTTTCAGCGATTGACCCAGCTAAAGCTGGGCCCGGTTGCGGTATCCCTCATAAGGATCCAGCAACCGGGCCTGATTTTTTATGGATCAGTTCGTGATTTTGGCGTCTTCGACGATCACCGCGTAGGTATAGCCGGATCCGAAATCCTTGTTGACACGCACGATGCCTTTGACTGTCAGGATATCACCCACCCTCGCTGGGCTGTTGGTGGTGACAGTGAGGTCATTGTCGCCCTTGCTGGGGTCGCCGCTTCCGTCCCGAAGATGAATCCAGTTCTTGTTCATGACCTCGGAAGTGAACTTCACGACCTTGCCGCGGATGGTGACCGGTTTCTCCTTCAGCGCCATTTTCTGAGCGTAGACCTCGGCGACGGTCCGGGCATCCGCTCCAGTTGCCTTGTCCACCTTCACATCCGGCGCATCGGCAGGACCCTTGGCGGCCGTGGCGTGCTGCATCGCGGGGCTAGGGGTGGCGGTGGGAGCATCCAGAGTCCCAAAGAAAACCACATCAAACTTCCGCTTCAGGGTCTTTGACTCGAAGTTGCCCATTTCCATGGGATTGAATACGGTGACTTCGGTCCCTTTCCCGATTTTTGTCTCGGGGACCGCGGCCCATACTTCCCCCTTTGAACTCTGGATTTTGAGATAGCTGTAGGGCGGAGCATCAATGCGTTCCATGAGCTTGCCGGAGATGTTGTTGGCGGGGGCCGGAGCAGGAGCCGCATTGGCTTTGGCCAAGGTCGGCGGCGCATCTCTTTGGCATCCCACAAGGGCTGCGGCGAGAAGAAGGATCGGGATTTGGCGCATGGGCGGTACTCCTGGTCGAAGGGATGGCCGCCAGCGGTCGGCCAGTCTATGGAATAGGATAGACCATCAGGCGGCCATGCCCGAACCTGGGGCGCATCGCGCTATAATTCTCCAATGTCCGACCAGCCCACCCCAGAACCAGCGCTAGGCCCCCAGCTCGCCCCCGCGCCTGCTTCGCGCTTCTTCGAGCCCCCTAAAGGCTTCGAAACCAAGTTCCGGGATCTGCCCCTGCATCTGTCGGCCTTTGAAGGCCCTCTGGACCTGCTCCTGCACCTGATCCGGGAACAAAAGCTCAACATCGTGGATCTGCCCATGGCGGATGTCACCCGGCAATACATGGATTACCTCCTGCTCATGGAGGAACTGAACATCGAGATCGCTTCGGAATTCGTGGCCATGGCGGCTCAGTTGCTGCAAATCAAATCACGGCTCATGCTGCCCCGCACGCCAAGGGAAACCGGGGAGTCCGACCCGCGCGAAGATCTCATCCAGAAGTTGCTGGACTACCAGCAGGTCAAAGACGCGGCCCGGGAGCTGGCCGCGCGGGAATCCCAATGGCAGTCCGTCGTCTACGCCAAGGGCCTGGATATCCAGGAGCACGCCCACACCGAGGATGAACCCATCCGCGCCACGCTTTTTGATCTGCTGTCGGCCTATCGGGATGCCTTGAAGCGCCTGCTCCCCCCACCGCCGGTGGAAGTGCGCACCTCGCCCAAGAGCATCGAGCAGCGCATCGCCGAGGTGCTCGCCCAACTCGCGGACCACGGCTGGAAGCCCTTTGGCGGGCTGCTGGCGGATGCCCTCACCCGGGAGGAGCTGGTGCTGACCTTCCTGGCCCTGCTGGAACTGGTGCGCACTGGCCGCATCAACCTCGTCCAGGTCGAGACCTTCGGTGAGATCCGCGTACGGGCGGCCTAGGAGATGACCTTGGCGCGCCTTGAACAAGCCGACCTGAATGCTCTGCATCGCGCCTACCGCTGGGCCTATCTGGCGGGTCTGGCACTCTGCGTTTTCTGGCCCTTGATGCTCCAGTTGGTGTTCACCAGCTTCATCGCGCCGGGGCAGAATCCGCCAGGTGGCGTGGTCAAGCAGCTGGGCTACACCTTCACGGGACTGGTGCTGCTGTGCGCGGCCTTTGTCACCTGGCGGTGGGGCAAGGTCCGCGCGGGATTTGGCGGCCTGGAATCAGCGCAAAGGCCCAAGACATTGGCTCGCGAGATCCTGCTCTACTCGGCTCTGTTCGAGTTGAGCTGCTTCCTGGGCCTGGCTTACTGGGCGCTCGCGGGGCTTGAAGGCCTGCGCTTTGCCCGCAGCTTCATCGTGCTCACCAGCATCATGTTCTTCTGCTTCGTCCCCCGGTTCGAGGCTTGGCGCAGGGCTGCGGAAGGCGAGGCCTAGGGCAGAATTTGTCCGGAAGTTGGTTTGTCGCCATGACCGACTCAAGGGTATGCTTGGCCCTGACTCTTCGCGCTCCCATGGCCCAAAACCCACCCAAAGATCAGAACGCCAAGCCCGCCGAGGCTGATCGCACCGTGCGCCTTCCCAGGAAAGGCCTGGGGCTCGAGAAGGATGAGCCCACCCAGGCTCTCCAGGCGGGCGTGCCGGCGGCAGAGTCCACCCTCCGGCTCAAGCGCGATGAGATGTCTTTCGAGGAACCCACCGTCGCCTTGCATGCTGGTGTGCCCGAGGCGGACGCGACCCTGCGGCTGAAGCGGGAGGAACTGGCCCTGGATGAGCCCACCCAGGCCCTGGAGCGGCCCAAGCTCCGGACCGCCATGGAAGTCATTGACGAAGCGACCCAGGCCGGGGCGCCTCAGGCCAAGCCCTCGGTGATGCTGCCCGGTTCCACGGATATCCCCTCTTGGGAAGAGACCACACAGCTCTTCACGCCCCCTCCGAGCGGGCATGGGGATGCGACGGTCCAGATACCTCGTCCTCCGGAATCGGCCCATGTCCCGGTGGACCCCAGCGATTCCATGGATGAAACATTTCCCAACATTGGTCTGCCCGTGCTGCCTGAGCCGCTCATGCCAGCCGCCGGCTCGGTGCTTGTTTCTGAAATCGCCCAGACGGAAGAAGAAACCCTGGTCCTTCCCGACATGCACGAACTGGATGAACTCCCCAACGCCATGAAAGCCACCGTAATCCTGAAGCTGGAGCCACCAGCCGGACCTGCACCACTGGCCAGCACTCAAGCCATGCCGGTGATGGAAAAACCGGAAGACCGCCATGAATCTGGCCCCTTGGAAGCCACGGTCGTGTTGCAAGTGGAGCCAAAGCCCGAGCCAATGGAAAAGACAATGGTGATGCCGGTGATGGCAACGCCCTCGCCCGCGACGGCCATTGTGCCGATTCCAATCGAGGAACCATCGGCCTACCTCACGCGCCAGGGCCAGGCACCGTGGCCCGCCGCCGGTGGGCCCGCGGAGCCTTCCCCGGCCTCGACCCAGTTGATGTCGGAGACCGTGCTTTCCAAGGCCATGGAGGCCACCCACGACAGCACGGACTCGGCCCTCGCCCCCATCCCGCCTGAGGTTTCCTCCATCGAGGCAGATTCTCCGCTGGCAAAGGCGACGAGCCTTCCCGCTCCTCCCCCGCCGATCCACCCGGTGAGTCAAGGCCCGGATCGAACTGAAAAGATCGTGGATACCTCCATCGGCATGGCGGTGACTCCAGCCACGCTGCTCATGCCAGTCCACGCTCCACTGGATCCGACGACACCCATCGAGAGGCCCGCATCTGCCGCTAGACACGATTCCGCGGTGAAACCGGGTCCGCCTCAGCCCACGAAGAAAAAATTTGATCCCGCGTCTGCTGAAACCAAGACCGTGGGATCTCGATCCCCGGTGGCCCTGCCATCGGTTCCAGGTTATCCCGACCGTCAGGTTCCAGTGTCCACCCCGGAGCCGAAATTCCAAACCCACCCCATCGAGATGCCAGTTCGAACGGCGAGTCCCGAATACCACCCAATGGCAGCGCCAGCCAAGCCCAAGGAAAGCGCATCGAAACTCTGGATTCCGGCGGCCATCTCCATCCTAGTCTTGGTGATCGGCGGGATCTACTTCGCCTTTTTCAGACCTTCCCTGAAAATCGCCTCGCCTCTAGGCAACGCACTCGATCAGACCGCGGAGCCCAGCCTGCCGGTCCCCGCTAGCATGCAAGGCACCTTGGCCCAGGCCAAAGCCGGCGATAGCAAGGCCATGCACATGCTCGGCGTAAGCTTCTACTACGGACTCAATGTTCCCCAAAACAAGGCCGAAGGCCTGCGCTGGATGCGCAAGGCCAGCGGCGCAGGCAATGAAAAGGCCAGGAGCGACCTGAGGCAGATGGAGGCCGAAGGCCGCTGATCAGCTGGAGGCGGGTTCTGCCGAAGCCATGCGCCAGGCCAGCACCTTGGCGGTGGCGGCGGGGCCGATGACCGCGCGTAGCTCATCTTCTGGCATGGATCGGATGCTTCCCACACTCCCGAAGGATTGAAGCATTTTTTTAGCCGTTGCGGGGCCAATTCCTGGAATCTGTGTAAGCTCCGTCTGGATGGTGCGCTTGGCTCTGAGATTCCGGTGATAGGTGATGGCGAAGCGGTGGGCCTCGTCCCTGATCCGCTGGAGCAGCTGGAGCACCGGTGAAGATTTGGGAATGCGGAAGGGTTCGCTTCGGCCTGGCCGGAAGACCAATTCTTCCTTCTTGGCGAGACTGGCCAGCTCCAGGTGGTCGAGCCCCAGTTCCTTCAGGGCCGCCTCGGCCGCATGCAACTGGCCCAGCCCCCCATCAATGAGCACCAGATCCGGGAATTCCTGGGCTTCCTCTTTCAAGCGCTTGTAGCGGCGGGTAACGGCCTCGAACATGTTCGCGAAATCGTCGTTCTGCTCGTTGCTCATCTTGAAGCGGCGGTAGCGCGCCTTGTCGGGGATACCCTCGCTGAACACCACGCAGGAGGCCACCACTTCGCGGCCCTGGCCGTGGCTGATGTCGAAGCACTCCATGCGGCGTGGAATGTGGGAGATGCCCAGGAAGGCCTGCAGTCCTTCCAGCACGGCTTCATTCAGGCGCGCGGGCTCGAACTTGCGCTCCAGGGCCATGCGGGCGTTTTCCTGGGCCATGGAAAGCAAGTCCACTTTTTCGCCTCTTATGGGGACATGAATGACCGGTTTGGATCCCCTCAGGTTTCCGAGCCAATCCCGCAGCAGGTCCGCGTGCTCAGGTTCCACCTCCACCAGGATCCTCGAAGGGACGGGTTCTAAGGTGTAGACCCGCTGCAGCACTTCCGCCAGCACCGCGCCATCGAAGGTTTCGATGTCATCCAGGATGTACTCGTGCCGGTTCACCATGCGGCCTTCCCGCATGACCAGGCGATGCACGCAGGCGCGGCCATCCAGCACCGCCGAGCCGTAGAGATCCGTGTCTTCCTGATCAGAACTGGCGGCCTTCTGCCGCGTGAACCAGGCATCCAGCTGCTGGAGCGCGTCCCGATGCTGGGCCGCCAGCTCGAAGGCGGAGACTTCCGCGGCCTTCCACATGGCCGTCTCCAACCGTGACTTCAGCTCGTCCCGCTTGCCTTCCAGAAATAGCCTCGCCTCCTTGGCCTGTTCAGCGTAGGCCTCCTGCGATACCGCGCCGATGCAGGGCGCCGTGCAGCGGTGCAGTTGGTATTTCAGGCAGGCGCGGCCCCGCTTGCCATCAATGTCAATGTCGCAATCGCGGATCTGGAAGAACCGGTAGACCAGTTCCGCCGTGCGGTAGGCCGTGCTCGCCGGGAAAAAAGGGCCGAAATAGAGCGCCTTGTCCTTGAGGACTTTCCGGGTCACGTACACTTTCGGGAAGGCCTCCCGGGTGAGCTTCACGTAGGGGTAGCTCTTGTCATCCCGCAGCAGGATGTTGAAGGGCGGGCGATGCTCCTTGATCAAGTTGTTTTCCAGCACCAGGGCTTCCAGCTCTGTCTCGCAGACGATGAATTCCAGGTCCCAGATGCGGGCCACCAGCCGCCGGGTCTTGGCGTCTTTGGGGGAGGCCGTGAAGTAGGACTTCACACGGTTCCGCAGCACCTTCGCCTTGCCGATGTAGAGCAGGTTCCCTTCCACGTCGTGATACAGGTAGCAGCCCGGCTGCGTGGGCAGGTCCGGCAGTTTCCGTTGGAGGAAGGGACTTTTGTCGAGGTTCGTTCGGGGCGCCACTCTTAGAGTTTAGCGGCCTATGAGCGCTTGAATGCCCGCCGGATCATGATCAACAGGAAGAGCGCGAAGGCGCCCATCACGATCCAGCCCCAGTTCTCATTGGAAAAATCGCCGAACCGCTGCGGATAGTTGGTGGTCTGCTGACGGGGCTCGCCCCTGGAATCGCTGGGCGTTTCCTGCAGCACGGAGAGCAAGGGAAGGGAGGTGAGTCGCATGGGATAGCCCCGGCAGCAAGAAAAGGCGATTCTACCTTGCCAGCGAACAATGGCCATCCAGGCATCAAAGCCCGGCGGCGCGACAACCGGACAATGGCGTCATAATCTTGAGCCATGCTGAAACTCGAATCCTTTCCTGTGGGACCCCTGGGGTGCAACTGCACCCTGCTTTGGAATACCGAGACGGGCGACGGGATCGTGGTGGATCCTGGCGGCGATGGCGGGAAGATCCGCGCCCGCGTTGAAGCTGCCGGCTTTTCAGTGACGGCCCTGCTGCACACCCATGCCCATTTCGACCATGTGGGCGCCACCAGGGAACTGCAGGATCTCTGGCAGTGCCCCGCCTATCTGCATCCCGGGGACGACTTCCTGATCCAGAACCTGGATCTCCAAACCGGCGGATTCGGATTCAACGCCATCCCCAAGCCCGAGATGAGAGACCTCAATGCCGGCGACCTTTTCGGATCTCTCTCAACCCTGCACACGCCAGGCCACACGCCGGGTTCCTGCAGTTTTCATGGCGAGTTCGAAAAGGGAAAGGTCGTACTGGCGGGAGACACGCTGTTCCGCGGCGGCGTGGGCCGCACGGATCTCTGGGGCGGCGATTTCGGCCAGCTGGAACAAAGCATCCGCTCCCAGCTCTATGTCCTGGACGAGGGCGCGCTGGTGATCCCCGGCCATGGCCCTGCCACCACCATCGGCGCAGAAGCCGAGAACAACCCATTCGTGAGAAGATAGACCTTCTGTCCGGAGGACAACATGGAAGCACTGATCGCTGGCATGGGCTGCATGACGCCGATTGTATTATTCGTCGCCATCTGGGTGATCAGTTGCATCCGCGTGGTCAACGAGTACGAGCGGGCCGTGATCTTCCGCCTGGGCAAGGTGCTGCCGCAGCCCAAGGGGCCAGGCCTCATCGTGATCTTCCGCCCCATTGACAAGGCGGTGGTCATCTCGCTGCGGACCGTGGTGCTGGACGTGCCGAGCCAGGACGTCATCACCCGAGACAACGTGACCCTGAAAGTGTCCGCTGTGGTTTATTCCAAGGTAGTGAATCCCCTTCAGGCCGTCGTCGGCGTGGAGAACTACCAGTGGGCCACCAGCCAGATTTCCCAGACCACCCTGCGTTCGGTTTTAGGTGAAGTCACCTTGGATGAATTGCTGGCGGACCGGGAGAAGCTCAGCGGCCGGCTGCGTGAGATCATTGATTCCGCCACGGAGCCCTGGGGCGTGGAAGTCACCGCCGTGGAACTGAAGAGCGTGGACCTGCCGGAGCAGATCCAGCGCGCCATGGGCAAGCAGGCGGAAGCCGAGCGGGAAAAGCGCGCCAAGATCATCGCCGCTGAAGGCGAGCTCATGGCCAGCCAGCAGCTGCTGGACGCCGCCAACAAGCTCAGCGAGAATCCCACCGCCATCCAGATGCGCTACCTGCAGACCCTCACGGAAATCGCCGTGGAGAAGAACAGCACCATCGTCTTCCCGCTGCCCATGGAGCTGATGAAGGCCTTCGAGAAATTTGCGGGCAAAAAAGACTGAAACCGCGAATGGCGCGAATGAACGCGAATGAACAATAGGTTATGCTTCGCACTACTAATCTTCAACTTCATCTTTTTTTGAGAAGAAGTTGCGCAGTAACCATGGATAACGAACGTAGTGTTGAAACTTAGGCCCCATCGTAAAGAGATGGAATTCACCGCCAAGACGCCAAGAGCGCCAAGCCCCACCACCCTTGATTCCGGCACAAAATCGCTTCACGGGGCGCGTAGCGCCTGCGGGCTGAAGGCCCGCAAATTCAGGCGGCCCGGCGCGGATCACACGTAGCGCGAGGCCGCCGCCGGGCCACCTGAATTTCATCCGTGAAGCTGGCGCATCACAGTTTTCTTGGCGTTCTTGGCGTCTTGGCGGTGGATCAGTTTTTTGGGTTGCGGCACGTGGCTGCGCTGTGTTCATTCGCAGAAATTCGCGGTTCCATTTCTGTGAGAAAATCATTCCCGGAGGACCCATGCAAATAGGCCCCTGGGACGTTCAAATCATCAGCGGCGGCACCTTTTGGCTGGATGGCGGCGCCATGTTCGGCACGGTGCCGAAGGTCGTCTGGAACAAGATCTATCCGGCGGACGAAGACAACATGATCCTCATGGCCACCAACTGCCTGCTCATCCGCGGCGAAGTGGACGGTGTCAAGCACGTGATCCTGGTGGACAACGGCAACGGCGACAAGGAGAGCGACGACTTCATGGCCCGCTTCAAGTTCCAGGGCCGGGGCGTGCTGGATGCGGAGTTGGCGAAACATGGCGTGAAGCCCGGAGATGTCACGCTTCAGGTCCTCACGCACCTGCACTTCGACCACGCTGGCGGCAGCACGCGATTTGACGAGGCGGGCCAACTGGTGCCGAGCTTCCCCAACGCCCGCTATATCGTTCAGAAAAGGGATCTCGAGGATGCCAAGCAGCCACATCTCCGCGTGAAAGCCAGCTATCTCCCCAAGAACTGGGAGCCCCTGGAAGCCGTGGGTGTTCTGGACACCGTGGAAGGCAATATTGAAATCCTGCCGGGCATTTCCGTGCGCAGGGTGCCCGGCCACATCGAGGGCTTGCAAGCCGTGGTCATCGAAGGCGATTCGAAAAAACTCATGTATATCGCCGATCTCATCCCCACCGCCCGCCACATCCAGCCCGCCTGGGTCATGGGCTACGACCTGGATGTGGTGACCTGCGTGAACGTGCGCCTGCAGCTGCTTTCCGAAGTCACGGGCACGGACACCATCCTGGTCTTCGAACACGATCCCGAGATCCCCAGCGGCACCGTCAGCCAGGATGCCAAAGGGAGGTACGTGGTCACACCGGTGGCGGTGTGAGCACTTGGGATCCAGCTCAATATTTGAAATTCGCGGACTACCGCACTCGCCCGGCGATGGAGTTGCTGGCACGGATTCCGCTTGAAGCCCCCGCGCGCATTGCGGACCTCGGATGCGGAACCGGCAACAGCACCGAGCTGCTGGCCCGGCGCTGGCCCGAAGCCGTTGCTCGAGGGGTGGACAATTCCGCCGCTATGCTGGCGGACGGCCGCGTCATTTTTCCCTTCAAACGGATTTTCATCATCGCTCAAAGGTGAACGATCAGGCGGCCTCCTCTCCGGGCCCGGGCTTGTCCTTGAGGGCTCGCAGGATGGCGTAAATCGTCAGGCCCACGCAGAGCACGAAGACCCCCAGGAACAGCGCCAGCGGCCCCCATTGGGTGGCCACGGCCGTGTGCTCCCCGGTGCGCCAGGGCGCCAGGTAGATCGTCCGTAGTTGATGGCGCGTCACCACCATGAACACGACGGTGCCGACGATCAATTCGGCCACGCGGCGCACCTTCTTCTCCTGGGCCAGTGGGTCCGTGATCTGACCCAGCACCACCAGCAGCAGCACGCCCAGCAGGATGCCCAGGGTCAGCGGAACCATGGTGGCTGGGCCACCGCGCATGAAGCCCTTGAGCACTTCTTCCGGCAGCGCGAAGAGCAGCCAGAAGCCATCCAGCAGCTCCAGCACCGTCGCGATGAGGGCCGCGCGGAGACCGAACTGGGCCATGCCCAGGCAGGCGGCGCGGTCCCCATCCTTGGCTGCCCGGCGGGTCGCCACGTAGGCTAGCACGGCTCCGGCCATGGCCACGGAGGCGAACACGAAGTGCAGCGCCCGGGGCATGAAGGCCGGGTCACCCAGGGCCGCCCATGCCCCCTGGGCCACCGACTCCCATCGGCCGGGCTGGAGGTGCAGCAGATTGATGGCCACCTGGATGCCCGCGATGGCCAGGAAACAAAGGGCTTCGATGATCAAGATGATCCGCGCGTCCTTGCCCGCCCGCAGGCGGAACTTGGCCACGTAGTTCAGGTAATAGCCAAGGGTCAGGATGCCCAGCATCCCCAGCCAGGCCCAGGCCACCAGGATGGTCGCGGTGTAGAAGAACCGCCCGAACAGCACCTGCATGAACAGCAGGGGCGCGATGCCGAAGGTGATGGCCAGCGAGATGACCCAGGCATTGGTCTCGACGAAAAAGGTTTGGGTTTCGCGGGCGCCGGGCTTGGTGTGCCCTGCGAATGCCGCGAGTAACGTCCCGCCCAGCACGATGTTGACGAAGAGCAGGTGGATGAGGAAGGTGAGCACCCAGAGCCCGTGGAACAACCAAGGCGGGCCGGGCAGCGATGCTGGATCCAGGGCGGGGATGAGGTTATTGGGCATGGGTCACCTCTACCGCTTGGGGCTTCTGAAGGCTCAGCAGGTAAGCTTTGAGCGCCTGGATCTCCTGGGGCGTTCCCACGAGCGGCGGCATGTGGGGATAGTCCAGCTTCTGGGTCGCGACGTGGCCGTTTTCCATGTACTTGCCGGAGGCGTACTCATCCCCTTCGGCGCGCATGACCGAAAGGATCGTATCCAGGGTGTCCGCATCCGCGGGCGCCACGAGTTTTCGCAAGGACAAATAACCGTCTAGCGTGTGGCAGGCCTGGCACTCGGCGCGGTACACCGCGCGCCCCATGGACACCTGCGAGCCATCGCTTTCCCGGGCCGCCCAGGTGGCTTTCGCCAGGATGCCGCGCTGGTTCAGGTCTGCGATTTCACTCACCAGGACACCATTTGAAAACATGAAATCACGGATCACGAAAGGTTTCCTTATGCCCTCGCGCACCCGCTCGGAGGCCCCGAAAAAGGTGAAGGCCGCCAGCAGCGCCAGCAAGGCCACCGGCCACCTCTGGACACGGGGCGCCAAGTAGGCGAACAGGGCGAACAAGAGAAAAAGCGCAAGGGACCACAGCACCAGCGTACGGGTCTTGGCCAGGGCTGCCACGATAGGAGAAGCTCCGAGAAAAATCACGCGGACGGATTCAGGAAGCGCATGTTCCCACCACCGGTAGCCGCCATAGGCCACCAGCGCTCCGGCCACCTGGAACCCCGCCATCAGGCGCACCAACCGAGCGCGGGCATCGCCATCGGGCTCCCGCATCGCCGCGAAGATCATGTAAGCGCCCGCCAGCAGCAGGCAGATCCCCGTGCGCATCAGCAGGCCCGGGAAGTAGGTCGGGTTGAAGATCCCATCCCAGAACGAGTGTGTCTCCACCCAGCGCCCGGGCGTGAGCATGAACGAGATGATGCCCTGGATGATGACCAGCGACATGTACGCCGCGAAGAAGTACAACCAGATGATGAGCAGGTGGGTGCGTGGCCGGACCTTGTCCCAGGTGGCGTAGTACAGGAGCGCCGTGACCACTTCCAGGATGAAGAAGCCCCACTCGGCGGCCCAGCCCCAGACATAGTTATGGATCAGCGCGGAGGTGGCGGCGGGCTGCACCAGGCCGATGGTCACCCAGATGCCCACGCCGGAGATCGCGCCGAAGACCGTGGAGATGAGGATCAGCATCAGCGAAGCGCGCTTGGCGAGGTTGCGGAGGGCTGGATCGCGGCGCCGGACGCTCAGCGTCTCCACCATCGCGATGGCCAAGCCCCCGCCGATGGCGAAGTGCGAAACCCAGACATGGGTGATGGCGACGATGGCGATGAGCACTCCGCCGCCCATGGATAGATTCCAGATCGGGTAGTCCATCATTCCCCCTCGCCAGACACGCAGAAACCACGATGGTAAGCAAACAGTTGCGTCAAAATTACCTGAACCTGACCTAATTTTCCAATCCTGGCGAAGGGATGCTGCATTCAACGCGAAATAAGGACATACTCTGCGCCGGAGGAAAGTTTATGAGAGCCATTTCTTTCTCCCTCAACGGGGTCGCTCGCAAGCTCACCGTGGATGACACCCGCACGCTGCTTTGGGTGCTGCGCGACGACCTGGGCCTTACGGGAACCAAGTTCGGCTGCGGCGAAGCGGTCTGCGGCGCGTGCACGGTGCTGCTGGACAACGAGGCGGTGCGAGCCTGCGCCACGCCCATGAGCGCCGTGGACGGCAAGCGCGTGGTCACCATCGAAGGGCTGGCCCACGAGGACCAGCTGCATCCGGTGCAAGCCGCGTTCGTGGAGCATCTGGGCTTCCAGTGCGGCTTCTGCACCAGCGGAATGATCATGGGGGCGCACGCGCTCCTACTCAAGAACCCGAAGCCCACGCGTTCGCAAATCATCAAGGAGATGGAACCGCACCTGTGCAGGTGCGGCGCGCATGTGCGGATCGTGCAGGCCATCGAGAGCGCCTCGGCCGCCATGGCGGGAGGCGCGCGATGAGCCGCGCGAAGGATGTGATGGAAGTCCCCGAAGGATGGGGTTTCGTGCAGACCATGGACCGGCGCGACTTCCTGAAGCTCACGGGTTCAGGCTTGCTGGTGCTGTGGTCAGTGGACCCGCTGCCTGGCCAGACCGCCGCGGCCCCTCAGAGGGCCGCCGCTGACTTCAATTCCTTCCTGCACATCGGCGCGGACGGGCGCGTCACCTGCCTCGTGGGAAAGATCGAGATGGGGCAGGGCGTGATGACCTCGCTTCCCCAGCTCGCCGCGGAAGAGTTGGGCGTGCCGCTCTCGTCCATGGACATCGTGATGGGAGACACGGACCTGTGCCCTTCGGATCGGGGCACCTTCGGGTCCCTCAGCATCCGCATGTTCGGTCCCACGCTGCGCGCCGCCGCCGCCGAGGCTCGCGCAGTGCTAGTGCAGATGGCGGCGGAGCGGCTGGGACTTCCCGTAGCCGATCTGGAAGTGCGCGAGGGGATCGTGCGCTCGAAAACCCATCCCGCGCGCCAGGTCAGCTATGGTGAATTGACCGCAGGGAAGCGCATTGAGCGGCATCTGGATGGCCAGGCGGCGCTGAAGAAGGTTGGCGCGTTCACGATCATGGGCCAATCAGCGCCGCGCCGCGACGCCCTGGAAAAGGTCACCGGAAAAGCGAAGTTCGCCGGCGATATCGTGCCCACGGGGGCTCTGCATGCGCGCATCCTGCGGCCTCCATCCCATGGCGCGAAGCTCTTGCGCGCCGACACTGCCAAGGCGAGTGCGGTGCCGGGAACGCGGGTGGTTCGTGATGGCGATCTCATTGCAGTGCTGCACGAGCATTACGACGAGGCCACCCGGGCCCTGGGTCTCATCAAGGCCACCTTTTCCCCTTCGCCCTCCAAGCTCACCCACGAGACGATCTTCGAGCATCTGCAAAAGGTGGCGCCAGAGGCGCGGACCACGGATTCCCGCGGAAGCCTTTCGGACGGAGAAAAATCGGCCTCGCAAATCGTCGAGCAGACCTACCTCAAGGGCTACGTGGCCCACGCGCCCATGGAAACCCACTCGGCGGTGGCGATGGCCGAGAAAGGCAAGGTCACGGTGTGGGCGGGCACCCAAACGCCCTTCCCCCTCAAGACGCAGATCGCACGAGCACTCAATATCGCACCGGAGAAAGTGCGCGTGATTACGCCCTACGTCGGTGGCGGATTCGGCGGCAAGAGCGCGAGCCAGCAGGGTATCGAAGCCGCGCGCCTGGCCATGGCCAGCGGAAAACCCGTGCGCGTGATGTGGAGCCGCGAGGAAGAATTCTTCTTCGACACTTTCGACCCCGCCGCGGTCATCACGATCCGGGCAGGCTTCGATGCCGCGAAGAAGATCATCTTCTGGGACAACACGATCATCGGTGCCGGAGGGCGTGGCTCAGCATTGTTCTACGAGGTCCCCAACCATCGCACGGCCGTCCGCGGCGGCTGGAACGCCAATCCCGCCGGCATGCACCCCTTCGCCACCGGGCCGTGGCGGGCGCCGGGCGCCAATGCCAATGTCTTCGCGCGCGAGTCCCACATGGATATGATGGCGGCCAAGGCGGGAATGGATCCGGTGGAATTCCGCCTTTGGAATCTTAGCGACCCGCGCATGCGCCGGGTGCTGGAAGCGGCCGCGAAACAATTCGCTTGGACTCCGAAACCAGGCCCCAGCGGCCGCGGCTTCGGCGTGGCCTGCGGCGACGACGCGGGCACCTACGTGGCGGCCATGGCCGAAGTGAAAGTGGACAAGGCCACCGGCAGGGTGCAAGTGGTGCGCGTGGTCTGTGCCCAGGACATGGGCATCGTCGTGAATCCCGAAGGCGCCAGGCAGCAGATGGAAGGCTGTATCACCATGGGCCTGGGCTACACCCTGTCCGAGGAAGTCCGCTTCAAGGATGGCGTCGTGCTGGACACCAACTTTGACACCTACGAGCTGCCCCGCTTTTCGGGTGTGCCCCGCATCGAGACCGTGATCCTGGACTCCCCGGATCTCGCGCCCCAGGGCGGAGGCGAACCAGCCATCGTCACCACCGGCGCGGTGCTGGCCAACGCGGTGTTCGACGCGGTGGGCGCCCGGGTGGTGCAGTTGCCCATGACCCCGGCGCGCGTGAAGAGCGCGATGAAAGGGTAGCCAATCAAGGGCCCATGACGCCCGTTAGAATCAAATCATGCTCCATCTTCCGGACGCCTTGCGCGCGCTGCGCTACCGCAATTTCCGCCTCTTCATATCAGGGCAGCTGATCTCCCTCATCGGCACCTGGATGCAGACCGTCGCCCAGTCCTGGCTGGTGTACCGGCTCACGGGGGAGGCCACCATGTTGGGCATCGTGGCCTTCGCGGGGCAGTTTCCGGTATTCATCCTGGCCACCGTGGGCGGCATGGCCGCGGACCGTGTGCGTCCTCACACTCTCATCGTCATCACTCAATCCAGCTCCATGGTGCTGACCATGATCCTCGCGCTGCTCACCCTCACGGGTCACGTCCACATCTGGCACATCGTCACCACCTCGCTGCTGCTTGGCGTGGTGAACGCGTTCGACATTCCAGCCCGCCAGGTCTTCGTGGCGCAAACCGTGGGCCGGGCCGACCTCATGAACGCCATCGCCCTGAACTCGTCCATGTTCAATGGGGCCCGCATCATTGGCCCAGCCGTGGCGGGGCTCCTGGTGGCCACCGTGGGCGAGGGTTGGTGCTTCCTCGTCAATAGCGTTAGTTACCTGGCGGTCATCGGTGGGCTTCTGGCCATGCGTCTCGAGGGCGTGCAAAAGGCGCGTGCCGCGGCGGGCGGAAGCGCCATCCTCGAAGGTTTCCGCTTCATCCTGGAGGCCAAACCTGTCCGTGACCTGCTGGTGCTCCTGGGCCTGCTGAGCCTTCTGGGCATGTCCTATTCGGTGCTCATGCCCATCTTCGCGGATCAGATCCTGCATGGGGGTCCCAGGGCTCTGGGCCTGCTCCTGGGAACTTCCGGCGTGGGCGCCCTGGCGGGTGCCCTGAGCCTTGCGCTGCGGCGGAGCCCGCGGGGATTGGGCCGCTGGATCTCCAGCACCGCCATGGGCTTCGGCGTGGCCCTCATCGCCTTTTCGCTTTCCAGAAACTTTCTGCTTTCGGTGATCCTCATGCTGCCGGTGGGCTTCACCCTCATGGTGGAGATGGCCTCCAGCAACACTCTGATCCAGATGATGATTCCCGATGATCTCCGGGGCCGGGTCATGTCCGTCTATTCGATGATGTTCATGGGCATGGCGCCCATCGGCGCCCTTCTAGGCGGCACCCTCGCGCATCACCTGGGCGCGCCCCTCACGGTGGCCCTGGGCGGCGCTGGCTGTCTGGTGGCCGGCTTGGTCTTCACCCTCCGCCTGGCCCAGTGGAAGCAGGGCGCCCAAACCCTGTACCGGTCCGAGGAAGCTGCCCGGAAGGCGGAAGCAGCAGCGCCCAGCGAGGAAAGTTGAAGCGGACCAGCCACCCAGTGGACCTTGAGGTTGGCCAAGCCATCCCCCGGGCTGATTATTCTTCAACCCGCGGTGGTTCTGTTTTGGAAAGGGTCCCCGGTGTCCTTGGTCCCAACTCTCGATCACGCCAGATTTCCAGGAGTACCGTGGTGATCGTAAGGGCGACGGGGCCAAGGATGAGACCGGATGGGCCGAACAGCACCAAGCCGCCGACGATGGAAAAGAAGGCGAGGATGGTGTGGAGTTTCAGCCGATTCCCAACCAGGATGGGGCGTAGCAGATTGTCAATTCCGCCCACCACCACCCCGCCCCACACGGTGAGGATCAGGGCTTTCCCCCAACTGCCTTCCAATCCCAGAAAGAGGGCCGCGGGAATCCAGACGATGAAGGCGCCCAGCACCGGCACCACGGCCAGCAAAGCCATCACCACGCCCCAGAGCAACGGCGCCGGCAGGCCCAGCCACCAGAACATCAGTCCGCCCAAGAGGCCTTGCACGGAAGAGACGGCCAGCGTCCCGTAAACGGTGGCGTAGACGGTATCCGCGATCCGGTGGTACAGGCGGTCCATTTCCACTGTTGAGAGTGGCGACAAACCCCGCAGCGATTGGAGGGCCGCATGGCGGTCCCGCAGGAAATAGAACAGCAGATAGAAGGTCAGGCAAAACCCGATCACATGGACCACGGATCCCTTCACGATCGCCCCGGCGGTCGTGGTCAGCCAGGTGGCGATGGTTTTGACGGTTCCTGGCAGATCAACCTGCTTCTCAACCCAGTCCGCGAGAGGCGCGACGCGCGGTTGCACTTCGATGGCACGCCGCCATTCGCCGGATTCGACCTTCGTCTTGATGATGTCCGCGCCTCTCGCGGACTCCATGATGAGCCGCTGCCCCACGAAGGTCGCAGGCACCGCCACGATCAGGCCCACCACCAGGACGGAGACCGCGGCCGCCAAATTGGGGCGCTTTAATTTCGACTCAAGCCTCCGGTGGAACGGAGTGAACAAGATCGCCAGCGCCAGCGCCCAGGCAAGCGCTGGCAAAAAGGGCAGGGCCAGCCGGTAACAGAGGTAGATGCCCAGCGCGGTCGCCACGATCAGGATTAAGGAATGGACATGGCTCCGCGACCCCCAGTCGTTCGCCGGTGGAGCGCCGGGCGGGTTGGCTTGGTGTTCGTTCTCCTTCATCATCGCCATCTTTTCTTGGTGCTCCGGCAAACGGGTGGGGACTCATCCTTGTCGGGGTTGTTCTCCCGATGCCTTTTCCATTTTCAAGTGCACTTCTAGTGATATCAGGATGGCTGGACCCGGAAGACAAAGCCACAAGAGAAACCTGCCTTTAGCGCAAGGCTTTCTTCTGAGCCTGGATCAAGGTGTCGAGGGATTGCAGGAATTTTGAGCGGTCCCTGGCCTCGAAGGGCGCCGGCCCGCCGCTGACCATGCCCATGTCCCGCAGCTGGGCCATGAGTTCCCGGGTGGCCAGGGCGTCGCCCATGGCGTCGTCGGTGAAAACCTTGCCTCGGGGATCCAGGACCCGCGCGCCCTTGGCGAGGCAGCGGGCCGCCAGGGGCAGGTCCGAGGTGATGGCGATATCGCTATCCGTGACGCGCTCGGCAATCCAGTCATCGGCCACATCGAGCTGGCCGCCCCGCACCACCACCAGCTCGAAGAGAGGGTCCCGGGGAAGGCGCAGGCTGGCGTTGGCGACGAGATGCACTTTCAGGCCATAGCGCTTGGCAACGCGGAATATTTCATCTTTAACTGGGCAGGCGTCGCCATCCACGTAGAGCTCGATCAAGGCTGGCTCCCGCTTTCACCGTCCGGACCTGGTCCCAAAAGGCCTTTTTCGAATCGCGCCAGGTCAATGGGTGCTCGGGTGTGCGTGCCTGTTCCGATCAGGTTCACGCCATCGTGGGCCTGCACCTCGAAGGTGACCAGCTTGTCCGTTACGGCGGTGACTCTGGCCCGGGCGGTGACCGTTCTCCCCACCGGAGTCGCCGCCAGGTGGCGGATATTGACCTCGTAACCCACCGAAACCCACCCTGGCGGAAGGCTTGGTTGGATAGCCTGGGTTGCCGCCACCTCCATCAGATAGATCATGAAGGGAGTCCCGTAGACCTCCGGCATATCCTCGTGAAAGTGGCGCACGGTGATGTCCCTCGTCACCACGACCGTCGCTTCGGATTCCGCGCCGACGACTACATCTGCGATGGGGTTCATGGTTTCTCCGAGGGCAACTGAATTGCTGGACTTCCTTGGGCATGGGGCCAAGCCGACAGGGCCCTACGCATTGACATTGTCAAGGATGATGACAATTTTCCCCTGGTGCTTTGCTGACTCAAAATACTTCATGGCTTGGGGCACTTCACTCAACGTGTAGGTGCTGCCGATCACGGGCTTGACCTTGCCAGTTTCGAAAAGCTCGTTCATATACGCCAGATCCTTGTTCTGCTTCAGAGTAACGATGAAAATCTTCTTCTTGCTGGTGAGCGCGATCCAGGGTCCCAGGAACAGGGCCTGGAACAGCCGCGCCATGGAGCCCCCGACGGTGACGTACCTCCCTGTTGGGCTCAAGGCGCGCGCGCAATCGAGAACCGAACGGGAGGTCTTCACATCGAGGATCAGGTCGTAGGCCTGTCCATTTTTCGTGAAGTCTTCCTGGGTGTAATCAATGACATGGTCCGCGCCCAGGGAGCGCAGCAGCTCCAGTTTTTCAGGGGCATCCACGCCGGTCACCTCGACCCCGAACTGTTTGGCGATCTGGATGCCGAAGGTGCCCACACCTCCGCCGGCCCCGTTGATCAGGAGCTTTTGTCCGGGCGCCATGCGCCCTTGGTCGAGCAGGCCCTGCACCGCCAGCATGGCCGCTTGGGGTATGGCCGCCGCCTGTTCGAAGCTCATGCCGGGAGCCTTCAGGGCCAGGTTCTTCTCGCGGGCGCAGACAAACTCCGCGAAGCCGCCCCAGCGGCCGCTGAGGTCCCCGAAGACCTCATCCCCCGGCTTGAACTTCAGCACGCTTTTCCCCACCGCTTCCACCCGCCCCGCGATGTCCGAGCCGAGGATCTGCTTCTTCGGTTTCAGCAGGCCGAAGATCAGGCGGTTCACCAAGGATGTCCCGTCCAAGGCACCCAAGTCCCAATCGTTGATGGATACCGCATGGATTTTGACCAGGACTTCATCGTCTTTGGGGATGGGTTTGTCCACTTCTTTCAACCCAAGCACATCCGGTGATCCGTATTTTGTGAACACGATGGCTTTCATGGGGTTCCTCTGCAGAAGCCTATGAGTGCTGCTTGGCGATGCAATCAACAACCAGATGTCTACAGCATGACGGTAGCAGCGCACGGCTGGGCTCGGGTTGAACGAAGGGGGCAGCCCTTGCGTGAAGCGCCTTGTGCGGAACCGTTGGACGATCCTGGAGGCGTGGCTGCCGCCCTGGGAAGAGGATTCACCGATTCGGCCGCGGATGACCTCGGCATGAGGATAGGTTCTGGGTGTCCCTTCGCCCCTTCGGCCCGTGTCAATTCCCAGGCCCCAATTTGAGAGAACAGAATGAACGTACTTGCGCGAATACTCCGACGTTTCCTTGGTTTCAAAACTGCCGCCTTTGCGCTGCTCATCTGCTGCGGCCTGCTCCAAGCCCAACCAGGGCCGGCCAGCGTGGGCCAAATACCAGGGGAGCGCAAAGGGTCGCAGTTCCGGATGGAGCACTGGGAACTGGCGGTCCCCGAGAACCGGCACCGCCCGGGGGCACGGCTCATCAAGCTGCCTCTGGAGCGGATCACGGGGGCCGGCGACCCACAGGGAGTGCCCGTCTTCTGGCTGGGCGGAGGCCCCGGGTATTCGAACCTGGTGGGGGAGGTCCCCCTTTGGGCGGAGGGAATCCTGGCTAGCCATCCGATCATCACCTTGGGCTACCGGGGCGCGGACGGTTCCGTCATCCTGCGCTGTCCGGAGATCGCCCAGGCCGAACAGGAACCCACCGGCGACCTGCTGGGGCCCAGGATGCGGACCCGGATCCATGCGGCCATGGAGCGCAGCGTGGCCCGGCTGCGGGCCGAGGGCGTGGACTTGGAGGGCTACAGCGTGGCGGAAGTGCTGGAGGATATCGAGGCCGCGCGAAAGGCCCTGGGCTACGAGCGCATCCATGTGCTGGGCTTCAGCTATGGCACGCGCCTGGCCCTCCTCTATGCCCAGCGCCACCCCGAGCGGGTCGGCCGCTCCCTGCTGGTGGGCGTCAACCCGCCCGGGCATTTCTTCTTCGACCCGGACCTCACCGACCAAGTCGTCCAGGAATATGCCCGCCTTTGGTCCCAGGACAAGCGTCGCGCCGCCCAATGCCCGGACCTGGCTGGCGCCATGCGCCGGGTGAACCAGGCCATGCCGAAGCAGTGGCTGGGCCTTCCCATCGATCCCGGCAAGGTCAGGACCCTGGCCTTCATGCTGCTCTACTCCCGCAAGTCCGCGCCCATGGTCCTGGATGCCTACGCGGCCGCGGACCGGGGCGATGCCAGCGGTCTGGCCGCCCTGTCCATGGCCATGACCCTGATTGGCAGGCGCCAGGGCGATAAGCCCATGGGGGACCTTTACTGCAAGGGCGTCCTGGACTACCAGCCGGGGCGGAACTACGCGGCGGATGCGCGGCGCCCGGGCGCTATTCTGGGCGCGCCGTTCTCCGAGTTGGTCTGGGGGCCCTTGACCGAAGGCTGCCCCTGGCCTGAGGCTCAGGCCAGCGAGGACCTGCGCCGGCTCCAGCCCAGCGATGTGGAGACGCTGCTGGTGAGCGGCACCCTGGATATCTCCACGCCCGCCCAGGTCGCGACCCGCGAGGTGCTGCCGTTCCTGCGCCACGGAAGGCAGATTATCCTGCCGGGTAAGTCGCACCTGGACCTGTTCCGGGAGCAGCCGGTGGCCTTCCAGACCTTGGCGGTGAGTTTCTTCAATACGGGGCACGGCGATGATTCAGGATTCGCAAACGCCCCGCAGGACTTGGGGAACGGAATGCGGTCGCCCACCCTGGTCAAGCTCCTGGCGGCGGGCCTGGTCCTGGCCGCCGGCGTCCTCGGGGGGTTGGTATGGTGGCTGGTCAAGCGGGTGCGCCGGGCCCTGGCCCGCCGCCGGGCTCGGCTAACCAGTCCAGCGGAGACCCGGGAATCTAAAACATCTCAGCGCGGCCGGGGCCTCAACCAAAACTAAGGGGCCGTGGGACCGCTTGAGTTGATCGGAAAACGCACCAGGCCATTTTAGGTTGGGGTCCACGCGCTTGCGATTTTGACCCGATCAAAGGCCGTAATGGCCCCAAGACAGTGGTGGCGCGGAGCGCCCGCCTCAGCATCCCCTCCATCCCCTTCATCCCTGTTTATAAA